>NZ_MLQM01000088.1:0-20866 GCF_001854525.1 Mycobacterium talmoniae | reverse complement strand
CCCCCCGCCCCCGCCCCCCCCCGCCGAGCCCAACCCACAAAGCTCGACCCGCCCGAGCTCGACGACGAGCGCTGCGCGGCCTTATACGCGGCGATCGACGTCGCGACGGTGGCGCCGAACGCGGCCAGCCCGCCGGGCGAGGACCACCCGGCCGAACGGTCGGACGCGGTAACGGGATACCAGGTCGGGGTGGGCGGCTCCTGCCCGGTGGCGGTCCGATACTTGGCGGCCCACTTATCGGCCACCCCGAACGCCGCCGCGTACGGGATGTAGGCGATGAACAGGTCCTCGCGCGCGGCGTAGTCGAACCGGTCCTCGCTCGACGGTGTCGCCAGCAGCCGCTCGAAGCCGCCGGCCCGCGACCACAGCTGCCGGCCCGCCGCGGTCCGCCGGGTGCCCACGCCCTTGGCCCACAACCCGAGGCCAGCGATCGTGAACAACGCGAACGGCAGCCCCCAGATGGTCGGGCCGACGATAAACCCGATCAGCGCCGGGACGGGGCACACCACGACCAACACCCGGCCGAGCCACTCCGTCGCCGCATAATTGCTCAATCCCTCGGTGCGCGACCAGGACTTGCTGGCGGACCTCAGGCTGTCGCTGGCCTTCGTCAGCGTCTCGCCGGTACCGCCGCCGACGACGAACTCGGTGTCGGCGGTGGTGACGCCGAGTTCCTTGGCGGCCTCACGGGTCACCGGGTCGATGGCCGCCCACTGCTCGGGGGTGCCGATCCCGGTGACGGTCCACCGCGTCGAATCGGTGCGGTCCAGCCGCACCAGCCCCCGCTCGGCCAGATGCAGCAGGGTGGCGACCAGGGCGTGGTCGCCGACCCCTTCTTTGACGATGTACACGGTCTGCACCGGGCCCAACCCGTCGGGCGGCTGATACATCACCGGCAGGCCCGGTGACGGCTCCCGGGACCGCCACACCCACAGCGATCCCGCCAACGCCGCCAGCACCGATAACACCGCCAGCACCCCGGCGACGGGAACCGAGCGCCCCAAGATCCCGTCGACGCGGGCACTCCAGGGCAGGGTGGCGCGCTCCGGCAGCGGCAGCGGCTGGTCGACGCGGACGGTGACCGGGTTGCGGGCCGGCAGTTCGGCCGCGGTCACCGTGACGCGGTCGGTGCCGGCGCCGTCGATGGTGCACGGAATCGACCCGGTTTTGCTGGCCGCGCACTGCACCAGCCCGGAGGCGTCGGGCAGCTCGATGGCGACGTGCGCGGCCCGGATCGGCATCTCCCAGAAGCCGACCACGTTCCAGTAGAACGTCGAGCCGGGGTCGGTCCGGTTCGCGCCGGCGCGGGTGGTGAAATCCCCTGCCGCACTGGATGGTTTCGCCAGCACCCCGTCGACGCGGTAGTCGACCACGTAGGTGTGCGCACCGGGGCTCACCGTCGCATCGGCGTCACCGATCTGCGCGACGTAGACGCTGCGACCATCGCGCCACGAGTAGCTGACCGGCACCGGGTGGTTGTCCATGGTTATCGCGGTCACGGTCGGCACCAGCCGCAGGTGCGGGTCGGTCGGATCGGCGACCGGAAAGAACCAGAAGATGCCGTGCCGGTCGGCCGGCAGGTTCACCGTCAGCCGCTCGGTGGCAGTCAAGTGCCCGTCGGCGGCGATCCGATACGTCGCGTCGTAGTTCGTGATCGTCGCCGGATCGGTGGCCGCGGCCACCGCGCCCGAGGTCCCCAGCAGCGGCCACAACAGACCCAGCCCGCAGAGCGCCACGCTCAGCACCCACACGACCACCAGGATCGGTGTCTTCATCTAGCGCTTCCCCCCGTGGCAACTGAGTCTCAGCGAATCCTACCCCCCGCGAGCAGACGCAAAAGCACCCAAAAACGCTGCCGAAAGGGGACTTTTGCGTCTGCTCGCCGCCGGGTGGCTACCGCTGCCAACGCTGCAGGTACTCCCGATGCTCCGGGGACAGCCGCACCAGCTTCTGCTCGTCGATGTCGAAGGCCGCCAGCTGGGATTCGGCGATCACCGCCGGTTTGGAGTCGGGGTCGGCGTTGACCGAGCGCACCTCGTAGCCCAGGGTGAAGTCCACCGCGCGCAGCCGCTGCACCCAAATCGTCACCTGCAGCGGCGAATCCATCAGCCGCAGCTGCCCCTTGTAGGCGACCCGCACCTCGGCGATCAGCAGGCCGGTGGTGATGATCTCGCCGCCGAAAACCGGCGCCAAAAACGGCACCCGGGCCTCTTCGAGGATGGTGACCATGGTGGCGTGGTTGACGTGCTGGTACATGTCGATGTCCGACCAGCGCACCGGGACTGGCGTGACGAACCCGCCGGCGCGGCTCACCGCCCGGATCCCCGGCCACTGGTCCGCGTCATGCTGCGGATCTGGCGGGCCGCCACCGACAGCGCGGCCAGGTCCCGCTCGTCGGACGCGTAGATTTCGGTGAGCGTGCGGCGCGCCCGCTCCACCCGGGACCCGTTGATGTGCTCCCACTCGGCGATCTTTTGCACCCCATCCTCATCGGGCTCGCCGACGGCGAGCACATCCAAACACAGCGACCGCAGCGAGCCGTAGATGTCGTCGCGAATCGCCAACCGCGCCAACGCATGCCAGCGGTCGTCGCGGGGCAGCGCGGACACCGCGGTGAGCAGCCCGTCGGTGCCGAGCCGATCCATCAGGGCGAAGTAGGTGTCGGCGACCTCGGCTTCGTCGCGGTCGATGATATCGGCGATGTCGATGATGTCGAGCAGGCTGTACTGGTACAGGCCGGTGGCCACCACCAGCGCCAAATCCTGCGGGGCGCCGCGGGAAACGAACTCGGCGGTCTGCTTGGCCACGATGGCCTTGTCGTCGCCGCGCAACCATTCCGCCATGCGCGGCGTCAGGGCCTTGACCTTCTTGGCGAACCGGTTGATCTCGGCGCCGACGGCCAACGGCTGCGGACGGTAGTTGAGCAGCCACCGCCCGGCCCGGTCGATGAGCCGCCGCAGGTCCAGCGTCATCCGGTCCGAGACCGCCACCGGCATCCCGTTGGCGTCGGCGGCCGCCCGGATCCGCCGCCACACCTCGCCCACCCCGAAGATCTCGTCGGTTGCGACGTAGGTGCGCACCGCGTCGACCAACCCGACCCCGACGTCCTCGGTGATCCGGTAGGCGTAGGTGATGCCGGCGGTGTCGACCAGATCGTTGATCAGCATGGTGGTCACGATCTCGCGGCGCAGCTGATGGGAGCGGATCTCGGGGCCGAACCGCTGCGCCAGCACCGCCGGGAAGTACCGCGGCAACCGGGCGGCGAACACGTCCTGGTCGGGCAGGTCGGTGGCCAGCACCTCGGCCTTGAGCCCCAGCTTGACGTGGGCCATCAGCGTGGCCAGCTCCGGGGAGGTCAGGCCCAGCCCGGCCTCGGCGCGCCGGTCGATCTCCTTTTCCGACGGCAGCGCTTCCAGCTCGCGGTTCAGGCCGCGGTCGGCCACCAGATGCTTGATCTGCATGGCGTGCACCGGCAGCAGGCTGGGCGCGTTGGCCCGGCTGGTGCCCAGCAGGTCGTTCTGGTCGGCGTTGTCGACCAGCACCAGCCGGCCCACCTCGTCGGTCATCGACAGCAGCAGCTCGGTGCGGTCGGCGGGATCGACCTTGCCGGCGGTGACCAGCGCGTCGATCAGGATCTTGATGTTGACCTCGTGGTCGGAGCAGTCCACCCCGGCGGAGTTGTCCAGCGCGTCGGTGTTGATCCGGCCGCCGCACAGGTCGAACTCGACCCGGCCCAGCGAGGTGACGCCCAGGTTGCCGCCTTCGCCGATCACCTTGGCCCGCACCTGGTTCGCGTTGACCCGCACCGGGTCGTTGGCGCGGTCACCGACGTCGGCGTCGGATTCGCTTTCGGCCTTGATGTAGGTGCCGATGCCGCCGTTCCACAGCAGGTCTACCGGCGCCCGCAGGATGGCCCGGATCAGGTTGGGCGGGGTCATCTCGGTGACGTCGTCGTCGATGCCCAACGCGGCCCGCGCCTGCGGGCTGACCGGGATGGACTTCTGGCCGCGGGCGAACACCCCGCCGCCCGCGCTGATCAGCGACTTGTCGTAGTCGTCCCAGCTGGACCGCGGCAGCTCGAACATCCGCTGCCGCTCGGTGAAGGACCGCGCGGCGTCCGGGTCGGGGTCTAAGAAGATGTGCCGGTGGTCGAAGGCGGCGATCAGCCGGATGTGGGTGGACAGCAGCATGCCGTTGCCGAACACGTCCCCGCTCATGTCGCCGATGCCCACCACGGTGAAGTCTTGCGTCTGGGTGTCGACGCCCATCTCCCGGAAGTGCCGCTTGACCGACTCCCAGCCGCCCTTGGCGGTGATCCCCATCGCCTTGTGGTCGTAGCCCACCGAACCGCCCGAGGCGAACGCGTCGCCCAGCCAGAACCCGTAGGACTTGGCGACGTCGTTGGCGATGTCGGAGAAGCTGGCGGTGCCCTTGTCGGCGGCCACCACCAGGTAGGCGTCGTCGCCGTCGCGGCGCACCACCTGCGGGGGCGGGTTCACCGCGCCGGTGGCGTGGTCGACGTTGTCGGTGACGTCGAGCAGCCCGGAGATGAACAGCCGGTAGCAGGCGATGCCCTCGGCGCGGGTGGCGTCGCGGTCGGCGGCGGGGTCCCCGGTGGGCAGCGGCGGGGTTTTGACCACGAACCCGCCCTTGGCGCCGACCGGGACGATGACGGCGTTTTTGACCTCCTGCGCCTTGACCAGGCCCAGGATCTCGGTGCGGTAGTCCTCCCGGCGGTCCGACCAGCGCAACCCGCCACGCGACACGTAGCCGAACCGCAGGTGCACCCCTTCCACCCGCGGCGAGTAGACGAAGATCTCGAACTCGGGGCGCGGCAGCGGCAGCTCCTCGATCAGCTGCGACCGGAGCTTGAACGCCAAAATATTCTGGCCGCGCGCCGAATTCTCGCGGGTCACAAAGTAGTTGGTCCGCAACGTGGCCTGGATCAGCGACGCGAACGCCCGCAGCACCCGGTCGGTGTCCAGGCTCACCAGCGCGTCGATGTCGGCGGTCACCGCGGCCGCGGCGGCTTGCGCGTTGCGGCTCTTGGCCGAACCGGACGGCCGCGGGTCGAACAGCGCCTCGAACAGCGCCACCAAGGACCGCGCGGTGTGCGGGTAGTCGTTGAGCACCGAGGCGATGTGGGTCTGGCTGTACGGAAACCGGGCCTGCCGCAGGTATTTCGCGTAACCACGCAGGATCACCACCTGTTGCCAGGTCAGTTCGGCCCGCAACACCAGTTCGTTGAACCGGTCGATCTCGTTGCGGCCCTGCCAGATCGCGGTGACGGCGTCGGAGAACCGCGCCGCGATGGCGTCGCGCTGCGGGCCGGCCGCCGGGATCTCGATGGTCGGATGCGGTGAGATCTTGAACTGGTAGATCCACACCGCGAGCCCGTCGGGCCGGGTGACGGTGAACGGGCGCTCCTCGAGCACCACCACACCCATGCTCTGCAGCATCGGCAGCAGCTGGCTCAGCGACGCCCCGTGCCCACCCAGATACCAGGTCAGCTTGGCGATGCGGTCCTCGTCGCGTTCGGACAGCACCAACTTCACCGAATCATCGGTCAGCTCTTCGATGATGGCGATGTCCTCGATCGCCTCGGTGGGGGTGACGGCCTGCTTGTAGACCTCGGGGAACGCGGCCGCGTAGTGTTCGGCGTCCCGCTGTGGAATCGCGGTCGCCGCCACCGCGCCCAGCAGCCGGTCGGCCCAGGTGCGCGCGGCCTCGGTCAGCAGCCCCTGGATCCGCACCCGGTTGTTCTCCGAGGTGTCCACCGCGGGGGCCCCCGCCCCGTCCGGCAGCCGGATCACGAAATACAGCAGCGCCCAGGGTGCTTCACTGACCCGCGCGGTGTATTCCAGGCTGGTGCCGCCGAATTCGCGGACCAGGATGTCCTGCATCGCCAACCGGACCGCGGTGGTGTAGCGGTCGCGGGGCAGATACACCAGGCACGACACGAACCGCCCGAGCCGGTCGGCGCGCGGAAACAGCAACGCCCGCCGCCGCGATCCCAGGTCGGCCACCGCCATCGCCATGGTCAACAGCCGTTCGGCGCTCATCGCGAACAGCTCCGGGCGCGGGACGGTTTGGATGATGTCGAGCAGCAGCTGCCCGGGATGGCTGGGGTCGCGTTCGGACAACGTGAGCGCCTGCTGCACCGTGCGCGAGATCATCGGGATCTCTTGCACGTTGGCGTTCATCGCGGCGACGGTGAACAGCCCGACGAAGCGGTGCTCGATGAGGCTGGTGGGCGTGCTTTCCCGCAGCACCACGATGTAGGTGTAGGAGCCGAACCGCATGTAGCTGGGCACGGTGGCCTGGGCCAACACCAGCAGCCCGTTGCGGTCGGTGAGCCGGGAATGCGACGCCTTGCGCAGCCGCATCACCCCCAGCCGGGCCGATTCGTCCACCGACACCTGCCCGTCGTGCACCGGCCCGCGCTGGTAACCCAGCAGCACGAAATGCCCGTCGGCCAGCCAGCGCAGCAGCGCCGCGGCGTCCCCGCGGTCCGGGCTGGTGAAGTGCCCGGCCGGGTCGCGGTCGACGGTGTCGGCCAGCTGGCGCAGGGTGGCGGTCATCGCCGTGGTGTCGGCGGCCACCTGCCGAACGTCGGCCATCACATCGGGCAGCAGCCGGCCGGCCTCGGCCAGCGCCTTCTGGTCCACCGACGGCGCCAGCCGGATGTGGATCCAGGTCTCATCGACGCCGCCGCCTCCGCGCTCGTCGGTTTTCGGGGCGACGCTGAGCAGCTGGCCGGCCGGGTCGCGGCGCACCGTGAACACCGGGTTCATGATGCCCACATAGGCCACCCCCAGCCGGTGCAGCAGCACCGCCAGGGAATCCATCAGCGGCGCACCGTACTCGGTGATCACCTGCAGCGCCGGGCCGAAACCACCCGGGTCGTCGGCGGCGTAGACGGCGACCTTGCTGTCCCCGGCGGGGCGGTGCTGCGCCAGCCGGCAGTGCGCGCCCAGCATCGCCGGCGTCACCGCCATGACGGCGCTGCGCTGGATGGCGACGGTGTCGTCGGGCTGGGTGTCGGCTTCGGGGGCCTCGCTGTGCGGGCCCCGGTAGGTGGCGGTGTAGGCCAGCGTCACCCAGCGGGGGATGTCGGCGGGCGGGGTGGATGGTGTCCACTGCGCATCAACTGTCACGCTGACCGTCCCTCCCGCACACCAGCCCTGTCACCGCGGACCAGATTAGTCCCGGGTCAGCCGCCGGTGGGTCACTCGGTGCGGGCGGGCGGCTTCCACACCCAGCCGCTCCACCTTGTTCTCCTCGTAGGAGCCGAAGTTGCCCTCGAACCAGAACCACTTCGCCTCGTTGTCGGCGTCACCCTCCCAGGCCAGGATGTGGGTGCAGGTGCGGTCCAAGAACCAGCGGTCGTGGGAGATCACCACCGCGCAGCCGGGGAACTTCTCCAGCGCGTTCTCCAGCGAGCTCAGCGTCTCGACGTCCAGGTCGTTGGTGGGCTCGTCGAGCAGGATCAGGTTGCCGCCCTCTTTGAGGGTCAGCGCCAGGTTGAGCCGGTTGCGTTCCCCACCGGACAGCACCCCGGCCGGCTTTTGCTGGTCGGGGCCCTTGAACCCAAACGCCGACACGTAGGCCCGCGACGGGATCTCGTTCTGCCCGACCTGAATGTGGTCGAGCCCGTCGGAGACGACCTCCCACACCGTCTTCTTCGGGTCGATGCCGGCCCGGCTCTGGTCGACGTAGCTGAGCTTGACCGTCTCGCCGACCTTGACGGTGCCGCTGTCGGGCTGCTCGAGCCCGACGATGGTCTTGAACAGCGTCGTCTTGCCGACCCCGTTGGGGCCGATCACGCCGACGATGCCGTTGCGCGGCAGCGTGAAGGACAGATCCTTGATCAGGGTGCGGCCGCCGAACCCCTTGTCGAGGTGGTCGACCTCCACCACCTGGTTGCCCAGCCGCGGGCCGGTCGGGATCTGGATCTCCTCGAAGTCGAGTTTGCGGGTCTTCTCGGCCTCGGCGGCCATCTCCTCGTAGCGCTGCAACCGGGCCTTGTTCTTGGCCTGCCGGGCCTTGGCGCCCGACCGCACCCAGGCCAGCTCCTCCTGCAGCCGCTTTTGCAGCTTGGCGTCCTTGCGGCCCTGCACCGCGATCCGCTCGGCCTTCTTCTCCAGGTAGGTGGAGTAGTTGCCCTCATACGGGTAGGCGCGCCCGCGGTCGAGCTCCAAAATCCACTCGGCCACGTTGTCCAGGAAGTACCGGTCGTGGGTGACCGCCAGGATCGCCCCGGGGTAGCTGGCCAGGTGCTGCTCGAGCCACTGCACACTCTCGGCGTCGAGGTGGTTGGTGGGCTCGTCCAGCAGCAGCAGGTCGGGCTTGCTCAACAGCAGCTTGCACAGCGCCACCCGGCGGCGCTCCCCGCCGGACAGGTTGGTGACCGGCTCCTCGGGCGGCGGGCAACGCAGCGCGTCCATCGCCTGCTCCAGCTGGGAGTCGATGTCCCAGGCGTCGGCGTGGTCGAGCTCCTCCTGCAGCCGACCCATTTCCTCCATCAGCTCGTCGGTGTAGTCGGTGGCCATCAGCTCGGCGACCTCGTTGAACCGGTCCAGCTTGACCTTGATGTCGCCCAGACCCTCCTCGACATTGCCGCGGACGGTCTTGTCCTCGTTCAGCGGCGGCTCCTGCTGCAGGATGCCCACGGTGGCGTCGTTGGCCAAAAACGCGTCGCCGTTGTTGGGTTTGTCCAGGCCGGCCATGATCCGCAAGACGCTCGACTTGCCGGCCCCGTTCGGGCCCACCACGCCGATCTTGGCTCCAGGCAGGAAGCTCAGCGTGACGTCGTCAAGGATGACCTTGTCGCCGTGCGCCTTGCGGACCTTCCGCATCGTGTAGATGTATTCAGCCATGCCGCGGTTGTTGCCTTCCTGGTCTTTGATTGCTCGGGGACCATCCTAGGGGCTCGGCGCGGCACGGCTGCCCGGCGCTACGCCGACAGCGACAGCCCCGCCCCGGAGTCGTCGCTGACGGCGTGATCGGGGTCACCGGTCTCGCCGTCCGCGGTGCCGGCGACCGGTTCGGCGGGGCTGGCCGGCACGCTGTCCGGCCCGGCGGCGACCAGCTTCTCCACCCGCGCCGCGCAGCGGGACAAGTCGGGGCCCACGCAGGTGGCGCGCAGCTCCAGCGTGGAGCGGCGAATACCCTCTTTGTCCTCGTATTCGCTGGTGTAGACGTGGCCGACCACCACCACCGGCGAGCCCTTGCGCAGCGACGCCCCCACCCCGGTGACCAGCCGGCCCCAGCAGTTGACGGTGACGAACAGCGAGTTGCCGGGTTCCCACGTCCCGTCGGGGCCGCGGCGCCGCGAATTGCTGGCGACCCGGAACTTCATCACCTCCTGGTCGCCCACCCCGCGGCGAATGGGGTCGTTGACGATGTTGCCGATCACGGTCAGCGGAGTTTCGAACATGGCTCAATTCCTTCCTGGGTGCGGCGGGCGATCCGCCGGTGCTGCCCTCATTGAGCCGCGAACACCCGACACCGCGGTCGGGGCGGCCGCCGGAATCGGGGCCGGCTGTGGAAGAAATGGCGACTGGGGATAACCGGCGCCGCGGGCTACTCCGCGGTCACGGTCCGGTGGTCGGCTTGTCGATGGTGACCGGTACGTTCCAGTTGGACAGCACCATCTCGATCGCGTTGTCCTTGCTCGGCTCCAGCTTGGCCTTGACCAGCTGGTGGTCCCCGCTCTCCTGGATCCACACCGTCGTCGACATCTTTTTGCTGGCATCCAGCGGCACGATCTTGTTCACCGCGTCGGCGGTGACCTTGCCGGAGACCCGAATGGTCTCCTGGCCGTCGACGGTTTCGCGGGCCTCGGCCTTGGGGTCGATGAAATCGGAGAGCAGGTTGGCCAGCCCGGTGTCCGGGTTCAGGATCGCGGCCACGTCGTACACCTGGGAGGTGGGCCCGTAATCGCGCCACGCACCCCCGGGCAGCGACGCGTACATGCGGCGGTCGAACTCGACGAATTTGATGCCGACGTCGGCGCCCATGATGGTGATCTTGGCGTCACCCTGGGCCGCGGCGCCGGGCTGGGTGGTCAGCTCGCCGCCCAGCGTTTTGACCGGCATCTCCGCGATCTTGCCGGTCACCGACAGCGCCAGGTGCGCGCTCTTGAGGTCCTTGGTGCTCTTGCTGGACTCCTTGAGCAACGCCGCCGGGTCCGGCAGCGGGTCGTCGGCCTGCTTCGACGACGACGACGCGGAGGACGACGACGTCGCCGACGGCGAGGACGCCGACGCCGGCGCCGCGGACGACGTGGACGAGGACCGCGACGACGACGGCGGTGGCGAGGAGGTCGAGGAGCAGCCGGCGATGACGGCGACGACGACGCCCACCACAGCGGGGACGGCCATGAGCCTGCGCATCCAGACATCGTAGTGGGCGCCGCCTTCCCGCGCGGAGGCCGACGTGCTCGGTGCGGTATTCGGCTGCCGCGCCGAGGAATTGGGGCCAGCGGTGGCCCGCCGTGTCGGCACCGCAAAAATGACGTGCCGAAGACGGCCCTGGGCAATTGGTACCGTCGAGCGGTGGCTACCACAAGCCGACGGGACAGCGATGACCCCACTCACCGACGGATGTGGACCCGCGACGAGATCCGGGTTTCTGATCCGGCGGCCATGCGTCGATCGATCGCGGGCACCGCGATCGGCAACTTCATGGAGTGGTACGACTTCGGCATCTACGGCTTCCTGGCCACCACGATCGCGCAGGTCTTCTACCCGTCGGACAGTTCCAGCGCCGTCGGCTTGATCGCCACCTTCGGCACGCTGGCGGCGGCGTTCGCGGTGCGGCCGTTCGGCGGGATCGTGTTCGGTTCGCTCGGCGACCGCATCGGCCGCAAAAAGGTGTTGGTCATGACGGTCACCCTGATGGCGATCGGCACCACGGTGACCGGGTTGCTGCCCGGCTACGAGAGCATCGGCATCTGGGCGCCGGTGCTGCTCATCGTCACCCGTGTCCTGCAGGGCTTCTCCACCGGCGGGGAGTACGTCGGCGCGATGACCTACGTCAGCGAACACGCCCCGGACCGCAGCCGCGGCGCCATGGCCGGGTTTTTGCCGCTGGGCACGCTCAGCGGCTACGTGGTGGGCGCGGCGGTGGTGACCGGGCTGCAGACCCAGGTGCCCATCGCCGACATGCTCAGCTGGGGCTGGCGGATCCCGTACCTGCTGGGGGTGCCGCTGGCCCTGATCGCGCTGTATATGCGGTTGCGGATCGAGGAATCGCCGGCCTACGAGCAGATGAGCGAGCAGGAGCCCAGTGGCGGCGGCTGGCGGCAGTTCCAGCAGACGATCGTCCGACAGCGCACCGCCCTGCTGATCACGATGGGTTTGGTGCTGGCCGAGAACGTCACCAATTACATGCTGACCGGCTACCTGCCGACGTACTTCAAACAGGTCGGGCGGATCAGCGGCAGCACCGGATTGCTGATGATCGTGGTGGTGCTGGCCCTGATGCTGGTGACGGTGGTGTCGCTGGCGAAGTTGTCCGACCGCATCGGCCGCAAACCGATCATGTGGACCGGCTGTGCGCTGCTGATCGCCGGCTCGGTGCCGGCGTTCCTGCTGATCCGGCATGGCGCCGGGCATTCGGCGAAGTTCGTCGGGGTGCTGCTGATCGGGGCGACGCTGCTGTGCTTCAACGCCACCTCGCCGTCCACGCTGCCGGCGCTGTTCCCCACCAACGTGCGCAACTTCGCGGTGGCCATCGGGTTCAACATCTCGGTGTCGGCGTTCGGCGGCACCACCCCGCTGATCGCCGAGGCGCTGGTGTCGGGCACCGGCAACGTGATGGTGCCGGCCTACATCCTGATGGCCGCGGGCCTGATCGGCGCGGTCACGGTGTGGTTCACCCCGGAGGTGGCCGGCAAGCGGCTGCCGGGTTCGGGGCCGTCGGTGGCCACCGAGGAGGAGGCCCGCGAAATCGTCGAAGCGGGCCAGTCCGTCTAACGGGGGCCGGGCACCGACGTCGGGACCGGCAGGTGCAGGGCGAGTTGGGCTTCGGTGGCGACGTCGAGTTGCACGGTCCTGATCGGCTGCAGCGACCGGAGGTCGTCGGCCATCCGGCCCTGCCCGATCCGCAGGTCGATTTTGCGCGGGAAGCGCGCACTTCCGGTCGACAGCAGGTTGGTCTGGCTCAGCGTCGCGTGCCAAGCACCGTCGATGGTGGTGTAGGAGGTCAGCGACGAGACACGCTCGCCGGTGGCATATCTGGTCTGGGCGGGGGTGGGCGCCGACAGCGCCAGGTCGGTGCCGCCGGCATCGTTGGCGACCCGCGCGGTGGCCCGGCGGGCGTCGATGTCGACGTCGAGCCCGGTGACCCACTTGGGGAAGCCGTAGCCGTCGTGGCCGCGAACCTGCGCGATCTGCGTGCTCACCGGCAGCGACAGCACATAGGAGTGCAGCTGGTCGTTGGCCAGCCCGGCGGCCAGGTCGACGAACCCGAGCCGGCCGTGCCGTGCCGGCCGCACCGCGATGCCGACGGCGGCTTCGGTGTAGAAGTCGATGTCGCACACGTCGTAGCGGAAGAACATCACCGAGACGATGCCGAGCCCGGGGGCAATTTCCAGCGGCGCCAACTCTTGTGGTAGCCGGCCCCGGATCGCGCGGGAGCGGGCCAGCATCACCAGTCGGGCGGTGGCGATGCGGTAGTAGAAGTTCGGGGTGAGCGTGGTCCCGATCGCGGACTCGACCGTCGTTTTGGGCAGCCGCCGGAAAAAGTCCACGCTGCTCACCCGGGGATCGCGGGCGACGTCGTCCAGATCGGTGTCCATCCGATACCGGTCGTACAGCCCGCCCTTGGGGACCGGGACCCGGTGACCCCCCAGGTCGACGTCGACGGTGCCCGGTTCGGTCGATGACATGGGCGCCTCCCCTCGCTGACATGTGTGCGGTGTTCGCATCAGGCTAACCACCCAATGTAAGCACCGTCAACACCGCGGCCAGCGTCCCCGAACCAGCGCATGTTGACACTGCTTACTTAGCCTCGTACGCTGGCGTGAGCACCGCTAACATTCCTGCCGGAGGTCCCAATGCCCGTCACCGTCTTCAGTCCGCTGACCCTGCCCAACGGGTCGGTCATCGGAAACCGGCTGGCCAAGGCCGCGATGGAGGAGAACATGGCCGGCGCCGGACAGTTGCCCGATGAGGCGCTGTTTCGGCTGTATCGGCGGTGGAGCGCCGGCGGGGCCGGGTTGCTCATCACCGGCAATGTGATGGTGCACGCCGAGGCACTGACCGGCCCGGCGGGTGTGGTGCTCGACGCGCACTCGCCGCTGGAGCCGTTCCGGGCCTGGGCGGCCGCCGCGCACAGCGGCGGCGCGCGGGTGTGGATGCAGATCAACCACCCCGGTCGGCAGGTGATGGCGAACATGCCCGGCGTGGCGTGGGGCCCCTCGGCGATCCGCGTCGACATCGGTCGCAACAGCAAGCGGCTGGCGCAGCCCGTCGAGATGACCGCCGAGCAGATCGAGGCGACGGTGGCGCGTTTCGCCGAGACCGCGCGGCGCGCCGAGCTGGCCGGGTTCGACGGGGTGGAGATCCACGCCGCCCACGGCTATTTGCTGTCGCAGTTCCTGTCGCCGCTATCCAACCGGCGCACCGACCGGTGGGGTGGCACCCTGGAGAACCGGGCGCGGCTGCTGCTCGACGTCGTCGGCGCCGTCCGGGCTTCGGTGGCGCCGGGGTTCACGGTGGCCGTCAAACTCAACTCGGCCGACTTCCAGCGCGGCGGCTTCGACGCCGCCGACGCCCGGCAGGTGATCGGGCTGCTGGCGCCGCTCGGGGTCGATTTGGTCGAACTGTCCGGCGGCAGCTACGAAAGCCCCGCGATGACCGGCCACTCCCCCGCCGACGAGCGGACCCGAGCCCGCGAGGCGTACTTCCTCACCCTGGCCGAGGACCTGGCCGCCGCCAGTCCGCTGCCGCTGATGCTGACCGGCGGCATCGTGCGCCGACCGGTCGCCGAAGAGGTCCTCGCCGGCGGCATCGACCTGGTCGGCATGGGCACCGCGCTGGCCGTCGATCCCGATCTGCCGAACAAGTGGCGCGCCGGCGGCGACGCCGCGGTCACCCTCGCGCCGGTCGCGATCAAGGACAAGGCCGCAGCGTCGGCCGTCGGCATGGCCCGAGTCCGCTATCAGCTGCGCCGCCTGGGCAAGGGCCGACGCACCCGCCCCGGGGTTCCGCCGCTGGCCGCCTACGCCCAGGAAACCGTCCTGCGGCGCCGTGCCCTGCGCCGCTACCGGACCTGGCTGCAGGCCCGGCCTATATCTTGATCGCCGGCAGCAGCCGGGTGAGGTTCCAGAGTTGGTTGCGTCGGGCGGACAGCGACGAGATCACCAACGCCCCCACCCAGATGCCGACCAGCGTGGCGATCGCCTGCCAGAGCCGGAAATCGATGCCGCCCAGGATGAGCTGGCGCAATCCGTTGACCCCGTACGTCATTGGGTCGTAGTGGTGCAGCACCTGGAATGGTCGTGACGTGGTTTCCACCGGGTACATGCCGCCGGCGCTGACCAGCTGGAGCATCAGCAACGCCATAATCAGCACCCGTCCCACCGCGGGGCCGACGAGCGCGTTGATCGCCTGCGTCGCGGCAACGAACGCGCAGGACACCAGCATCAAAAAGGCCAGCATGGCGACGGGATGCGCGGCGTGCATCCCGAGGGCGAACCGCACCACGCAGTACAAGATGATCGCCTGGACTATCCCGATCGCCGCCGCGGGCAGATAGCTGGCCAGCGCTACCCGGATCGCGGTCACCTCCGCCGCGATGGCCCGGCTTTGCAGCGGCCGCAACACCATCCACAGCACCAGGGCGCCGAAGAACAACGCGAGCGTGAGGAAGAACGGCGCCATCCCGGTGCCGAAGTTGGGGGCGGCGTTCTCATGGGTGGTTTCCAGGTGAACCGGCCCGCCGATGGTGTCGGCGATCGCGTCCTTCTGCTGGGTGGTCCACTCCGGCGCCTGCTTGGCGCCGTCGGCGAGTTTGGTCGCCAGCTCGGTCGATCCTGCCCGAAGTTGGCCGGTACCCGACTTCAGCTGACCGGCACCGTCGTCGAGTTTGGCGATACCCGTTGCCAATTCGGCACTCCCGGCGGCAACCTGCTGGGCGCCGGTGCGCAACTGGGTCAGCTTGTTGGTCAGGTCTTGCCCTTTGTTCCCGACCTGGTCGAGCGCCGACTTCACCGGGCTGCCGGGGGTGCGCAGCGGCTCGGTCATCGCGATCGCGGCGTTCTCGGCGTCGGTGAGCTGCTGGCGGATCTGCGGTGTGAACTGATGCCCGCGCAGCTGGTCCTGGGTGCCGCGCAGGGTGTCTGCGGCGCTGCGGGCCACCGGGTCCCCGCTGGCCGACAGCTGGTCGATCACCGCCGACAGCGAGTTGGCGGCGGTGTCTTGGGCGGTGGCGATGGCACCGATCTGGTCGTTGGCCTGCTGCAGGGCGGTCGCCCCCTGTTGCAGCTGGTCGGTGTTGCCGCCAATGACCGACACCGCTTTCGCCACCGCCAGCAGCGGGTCGGTGGCCTGGGTGATGCCGTCGGAGAGCTGCTTGGCCCCGGCGGCGAGTTGCGCGGAGCCGGACCGCGCGGTGTGCAGACCGGCCGACAGCTGCCCGGCGCCGTCGTCCACCCGCGCCGCGCCGTCGGCCAGTTGTTGCGCCCCGTCGGCGGCCTGCTTGATCCCCGCACCGGAGGAAACCACCACCGACAGCACCTGATTGACCGCCTGCCCGGAGATCCGGGTCGACACGGCGTTGAGGACCTGCTCGGTGGCGGTGCGCCCGATGCTGGACGAGATGTAGTTGTTGGCGTCGTTGTAGACCGCGATCAGCTTGGCCTGTTTGGGTTTCCCGGTGGTGGGCGAGGCGATCGCTTCGCTGAAGTCGGGGGGCAACTCCAGCATGAAGTAGTACTTGCCGTGTTCGACCCCGTCGCGTGCCTCTTGGGGATCCACGACGTGCCAGTCCATGCTGCCGTCGGCGGTGAGGCTCTTGGCGATCTCCGCCCCGGCGTTGAGCTGTTGCCCGGACACGACGGCACCCCGGTCGGCGTTGACCAGCGCCACCGGCATCTTGTTCACGTGGCCGAAGGGGTCCCAGTAGGCCCACAGGTACAGCGCCCCGTACACCAGCGGCAGCAGCGTCAGCACCACAATGGCCGCGCGTGTCATCCGGCTACGGCCGAAACGCTTGATCTCCGAGCCGAATGCGAGTCCAGCCAGCATCGTCAGTCACCTTCAGTCAGGATGCGATGATCGTGTAGGTCGTGGTCGGGGGCGTCACCGCCGAGCGGGTTGGTCACCCCGACGACGACGGTGCGCCGGGCCGCGATCGCGCCGAGCCGGCCGACCGCCAGCTCCCGCCGCGAGTTGTCGCGGACTTGCTCCAGGTCGCCGACCACCAGGATCGGGCGATCCGAGAACAGCGCCAACGTGATGCGGAGCAAGAACAACTCCAGGTCGGACAGCTCGACGATGTACGTCTTGGCCGAGGGCGCCGGAATCTCACCGAACACCTCGTCCAGTTCGTTCTGCCCGGAGTGAATCGAGACCCGCGAGTACCAGGGCGCCAGCCAGCGGCGCTGCTCGGCGAGCACCGTTTCCACGGTCACCGACTCCTCCAGCGCGTCGATGTCGGCGAACGCCGCTATCGCGCAGTGCCGGCGGATCGCGCGCGGATGGGTGTCGCCGAGCACGGTCACGGTGCCCCGGCTGGGCTTGAGGCGTCCCGCCAGCGTCAGCAGCAGCGCGTCCTGCCCCGGTCCACCGGGCATCTGAATGGCGTGAAAGCCCCTGCTGAGCTCCAGGTCGATGCCGGAGAACAGCGGAGCATGCTCGCCGTCCAGCCCCAACCCGGCGGCGACGATCAGCGGCTCACTTGGCGAATCATCGGCCGGTGCATCCGACGAGGCATCCTCGGATTCGTCCTCTACCTGCATCGAGCTCGTCTCCTCGGGTTCCTCAGCTCCGACTCCGCCGCGAGAACCTTCCCATGTGCGCGCCGCTTACATTACTGTAAGCAGTGTCAACATCCGAACCGCGTACGCGGCTCCCCCTGCGGCGACCTGCGGATCAGAGTATGGGGGATGCGCCCCACGGAGGGAACGAGAAGCCAAACACATGACCGATCACACCCCGGGCGCCACCGGCGGCGCCGATCACAGGAAGGCACGTCCATGCCGATGCCACGTTGGGTCGCCCGGCTAAATCGCCGATTCAGTAACCGTCTCGTCCTGCTGTGGGCGGGGTGGGTCCCCGGAATGGCGGTGCTGCAGCACGTGGGCCGCACATCCGGCCGCCAGTACCGGACCCCGCTCAATGTGTTCCCCGTCGACGGCGGCTATCTGTTCCTCGCCGGCTACGGCCCGCAAACCGACTGGCTGCTGAACATCAAGGCGCGCGGCAGCGCCCACGTTCAGCACTATGGCAAGACGGTCCAGGTCGACAGCCCGCACCTGGCCACCCGGCGCGAGGCCGCGCCACTGATTCCACGACGGTGGCGGCCGATGTACGCGCTGTTCCCCTTCCCCTACAACCAAGCCGTGCTGGTCACGGCCACCCATCCGTCACGCTGAATCTTCCGGAGGCGCAAATGCCAATCACCGAGACCCCCGCCGCTTCGGGTGCGGGCCCGTTCACACCCCCCGACTCCGCCGCGGCGCTCGCCGGGCTGAACATGCCGCTCGCCGAGGCCATGCTCACCCAGCGGGCGATCCGCCGGCTGCATTTCGACCCGGTCGACTTCGACGTGCTGCGCGAGGTGCTGGCGCTCGCCCTGAAGGCTCCGACCAGTTCGAACAGCCAGGACTGGGCGTTCGTCGTCGTCACCGACGCCGAGCAGAAGCGGCGGCTGGTACGCAGCTATCAACGGATGTTCAAGCTGTTCCGGGTATTCGGACGGTTCTACGCCACCGATGAGCCGATGCGTCGCCAGCTGCGGGTGGCCGAGTGGCAGGGCGAGCACTTCCACGAACTGCCGACCCTGGTGGTCGCCTGTTATCGGCGCAACCTGCGGCATCGGCCGGTCGGGTGGCCGCAGCTGTCGGTCTCCTCGTTCTACGGTTCGGTGTATCCCGCGGTGCAGAACCTGCTGCTCGCGTGCCGGGCCGTCGGCCTGGGCGCCTCGCTGCAAACGCTGCCGGTGTGGCGGGTCGCCGGGGTGCGCCGGGTGCTGGAGTTGCCCCGCTCGATGGTGCCGGTGTGCATCGTCCCGATCGGTTGGGCGCGCGGGCGTTACGGCCCCACCCAGCGACCGCCGATCGAAGCCGTGCTGCACCTCGATCGATTCGGCAACCAGCCGTTCGGCTCAGTCCAGGCCGACGAGATCAGCGGAGAGGGCCCATAATCCGTCGATGAGCCGGGGATCGTGGGCCTGCCGGTTCTCCGGGCCATGGGCGCGGTGCCGCGAGAAGTACACGCCGTTGATCGCCGGGTCGGCGCCGCGCCGGGCCAGTTCGATCAGCGGCGCGGCGCCCTGTTCTGGGGTGATCGCCGCCAGGTGGCGCAGCGGGGTGCGGTAGAGCAGGCCGACGAAGCGCGAGTCCCGACCAAAGCTCGTCGCGACCGGACCGGGATGCACTGCGGCCGAGACGATCCCGTCCCCAACCCAGCGTCGGGCGATGCCGCGGGTGAACAGAATGTTCATCAGCTTGCTCGACCCGTAGGCGCGCATTTCGAACGGGTGCCGCCGCCGGTAGTCCAGATCGTCCAGGTCGATGCGGCCAAACAGGTTCCCGATGCTGGAGGTATTCAGCACCAGGGCGCCGTGCGCGGCAACCAGCCGGTCGCGCAGCAGGTTGGTGAGCAAAAACGGCGCCAGGTGGTTGATCTGGAAGTTGGGTTCGTGACCGTCGGCGGTCCGCAGCCGCGGCGCGAACGTGCCGCCCGCGTTGTTCATCAGGATGTCGATCTTGCCGACGTGCTCGCGGATCCGTCGGGCCAGCGAGCGAACCTCGTCGAGACGGGCGAAATCCGCGGTCAGCGCGGTGGCCCCGGTGTCGGCGGCCACCGGCGCGAGTTTGCGGGCCGACCGGCCGACGACAACGAGGTCGACCTCCGGCCCGGCCAGCGCACGGGCGGCCACGGCGCCGATGCCGTCACTGGCACCGGTGATCACGATGGTTACCGGTGAGGTCATGGGTGGCTCTCCTTCGTTTCGCAGCATGCGACCACATATGTTAGCGCCGCTTACTCGCACCTGCTGCTAACATTAGGGGCCCATGTAAGCAGCGTCAACACAAGGCTGTCACACCATGTCCACCTCGACCGCGCCGTATCACCACGGCGACCTGCCCGGTGCGCTGGTGCGCGCCGCGGTGGAGTTGCTCGAAGAAGGCGGTGCGACCGAGTTGTCGGTGCGGGCCGCCGCCCGCCGCGCCGGCGTGTCCACCGCCGCGCCCTACCGCCATTTCGCCGACCGGACCGCCCTGCTCTCGGCCGTCGCCGCGGTGGGCTACCGGGAGCTGGCCAGCGATCTGGTTGCGGCGCACCCGGAGCCGGCCACCGCAGACGACCTGGCGGCCATCGCGGTCGCCTACGTCCAGTTCGCGCTGCGGCGCCCGGGGCTGTTCCGGGTGATGTTCACCGAGCAGTGCGATCCGACCAATACCGAGCGGGTGGCCGCGGTGGAAGCCGTCCACGGCTACCTCAAAGCCACCGTGCAGCGGGTGTTCCCGGCCGCCGATCCGGAACCGATGGCAACGGCTGCGTGGGGCCTGGTGCACGGCTTGGCGTTCCTGCACCTCGACGGAAAGCTCGACACCTCGTCCGCCCAAGCCGTTGCCGACACGGTGCGCGCGGCGGTGCGCGCGCTGATCGGGCAGAGCGGCTAGCGCTGGGAGGCGTCGCGGCGGGCCAGTTCGGCCAGCATCGCGTTGTAGGCGGCCAGTTCGGCGTCGTCGTCGCGGTCGGCGGCGCGGTCCAACCGGGTGGCGGTGCGTTGATCGCTGCGCCGCCACTGCACCAGCAGCGCCACCATCACGATCACCAGCGGGATTTCGCCCGCCGCCCAAGCGATTCCGCCACCGAGGCGCTGATCCCCCATCAGGTCGGTGTGCCAGCTCAGGTGCAGCGAACGGTAAAAGTCCTCGGCGAGCAGGCTTTTCATGCCCATCAGCACCACCCCGAAGAAGGCGTGCAGCGGCAGCGACGCGAACACCACCCCCACCTTGGCCACCGGCGGGATGGGCCGCGGGGTGGGATCCACGCCGATCACCACCCAGTAGAACAGGTAGCCGCTGAGCAAAAAGTGCAGGTTCATCGCCAGATGCCCGACGTGGCTGCCGGCGGCCGCGTCGAACAGCCCGCTGAAATACAGGCCGTAGAACCCGGCGACAAACAGCACCGTGGCGATCACCGGGTGGGTGAAGAACTTCGAGACCCGGCTGTGCAGCGCGGCCAGCAGCCACTCCCGCATCCCCGGGGGCTGCCCGCGCCCGGCCGCCGGCAGCGCCCGCAGCGCCAGGGTGACCGGGGCGCCCAGCACCAACAGGATCGGCACCAGCATCGACAGCAGCATGTGCGCGGCCATGTGGATGCTGAACATGGCCGGCATGTAGCGGCCCAGACCCGAGGAGGTGGCGAACAGCAGGCTCGCGCAGCCCAGCAGCCAGGCCACCGTGCGTCCCGGCGGCCAGCGATCGCCGCGGCGCCGCAGCCGCCACACCCCGGCGGCGTACACCGCGGCGAACACCAGCGCGGCGGTGCCGAACACCAGGTCGAACCGCCAGTCGAACAGGATCCGCGCCACGGTGGGCGGGCCGGCGAAGTCGTAGCCGATCTTCACCTCCGGGATCGACGGGCGCAGGATCGGCGGGGGCGGCGGCGGGGGGGGGCCC
>NZ_MLQM01000087.1:0-20909 GCF_001854525.1 Mycobacterium talmoniae | reverse complement strand
CCCCCCCCCCCCCCCCCCCCCCCCCCCCCCCCCTCCCGCCTCGTTTTCGCACCACGCCCCCCGCCCCACCACCTCGACACCTATGCAGTCCGCGGCAGCGTCAGATCTGTATAAGAGCCAGGACCTGGGCCGTGGCCGACGCCCCCACCCTGATCGCGGAGTACCGGGCGTGGCTGACCCGGTGTGGCTCCTACCACGTCACCGCCCACGACTTGCCCGACCAGGCGCGACACGACCGCGCCGCCACCACAGTGATCGACGCGGACCCGGTCACCGACGCCGACGCGGCCATCGCGGTCACCCGCTCGTTTGTCGCCACCGACGACGGCGACACCACCTCCTCGACCCACCACGTCAGCTACTTCGCGGTGCGCGGGCTGCTCCTGGAGGCCACCACCACCATGGACGGCGGCGACGTCGATCTGGTGGCGCGGCTGGCCGCCCAAACGGTGTGGAAGCTACACGCGCTATGACCGCAAAGCTGTCCTGGCTGATCACCGCCGTGCTGGGCGTAATCGCGGCCGCCGCGGTGGCGATCACCGTGCCCAACGCGGTCACCAGCTGGCGCCTGACCCGGTCCGGCCCGGAGCCGCTGGCGCCCGGCCTGGCCGCGCTGAGCACTGACCAGTTGGCCGAGCTGCTGCCCAAACAGGCCGACTTCCCGGCCGGCTGGATCATCAAGGCCGACACCGAACCCCAGCAGGGTTTCGGCTACTTCGCATGGCATAAGCCGGATCGGATGATGGGCTTTAAACCCGAGGAATGCGCCACGGTGATCGGCGTCGCCGACACCGGCGACATGCGGGCGGCCGAGGTCTCCGGGCAGAATCCGGCGCGTGCCTCCGAGTTCGCCGACATCAGCCTCACCATCGGCCGCGAATACAACCCGGCCGGGTTCGACGACATGATCGCGCTAATCTCCCGCTGCCTGCGGTCGACCGCGACGACCGGGCCCTTCCAATTCCGGTACACGGTGGCCATCCTCGAAGACACCCACCCGACCGACGGGCCGCAACGCTTCCGCTACAGCGTCACCACGCACTACCCGGGTCCAGACGCCAAGACGCACACGGAGTACTACTCCTACGCCCGGGTGTCGCAGCTGGTCCTCAGCGGTTCGGGCAGCGACGGTCACCAACAGCTGTTCGACCCGCTGTTCGACGACACGCTACGCCGAATCCGCGTCCGCTAACGCCAGCACTTCCGGGACGGACACGAATTTCAGTCGGGGCCTGGACAGTTCGGCGCCGCGGCGACGTTCGGAGCGGTCAATGTTCTGCCAGTCGCGCCAGGTCAGCGGCCGCGCGCCGCGCCGGGTCAGCAGCTGCGACAGCTCGGCCGGATCGGGCAGCGCCCGGGTGAGCGTGCCGTCGTCGAAGTCGGCCAGCAGCGCCGCGACGGTCTGTTCGGCGCAGGTGCGGTTGGTGCCGATCACGCCGCGCGGCCCGCGTTTGATCCAGCCGGTGACATACACGCCGGGCACCGGGGCGCCGTCGGCGCCGAGGACCCGACCGTCGGCGTTGGGCACCACACCCCGGCCGTGGTCGTGCGGCAGCCCCGGGATGGCCGCACCGCGATAGCCGATGGAGCGCAACACCAGTGCCGTCTCGATCAGCTCCGGCTCGGCGTCGTCGCCGGCCACCACCCGCAGTCCTTCGACCCGCTCGGAGCCGACGATTTCGCTGGGGGACACCAGAAACCGGAACACGATGCGCTTGTGCCCCGGGGTCGGTGCCCGCTGCGCGTATTCGCGGGCGAGGTCGAGTTTGACGGTGGTTTCGACGTCGTCGTCGAGCCCCGCGGTCAGGTCCGCGCCGTCCAGCACGACGTCGACGCCGGGCAGGTGCCCCAGCGCCAGGAACTCCCCGACCGAGAACGCGCTGTCCCGGATGCCGCGCCGGCCCAGGATGACGACCTCGTCGATGCTGCTGTGCGCCAACGCCGTTAACGCGTGCGCCGCGACGTCCGTGGTGGCCAGCGCGTCGGGTCCCATCAGCAGCACCCGCGCCACGTCCAGCGCCACATTGCCGTTGCCGACGATGACGGCCCGCCGCCCCGCCAGGTCGAAGCGGTGCCCGGCGTGATCGGGGTGCCCGTTGTACCAGCCGACAAATTCGGCCGCCGGGTGGCTGCCCGGCAGCGTTTCGCCGGGGATGCCGAGGGCGCGGCTGTCGGCGGCGCCCACCGCGTAGATCACCGCGTGGTGATGCGCCATCAGCTCGTCGTGGTGCAGCTGCTCCCCGACCTGCACGTTGAGGTAACACGCCACCCGCGGGCCGCTGAAGGCGTGTTCGAAGGCGCCGACGACCGACTTGGTGTGCTGGTGGTCGGGCGCCACCCCGGCCCGGATCAGGCCGAACGGGGTCGGTAGCCGCTCGAACACGTTGACCTCGACGCCGTCGACGGCCACCAACTCCGCGGCCGCATAGCAGGCGGCCGGCCCGGCGCCCACGATCGCGACGCGCAGCGCCCCGGCCGGGACCGGGGGGTGCGGCCGCGGCGCCGGCACCGCTCCGGGTTCCAGCGGATGCCGCCGAAAGTACGCGGCATTGATGTCGGTGAAGCGCGCCAACTCGACCGGCAGGTCGTCCTCGTAGTGGATCGCGTCGACCGGGCACTCCTCCATGCAGGCGCCGCAGTCGATGCAGGTCTCCGGGTCGATGTAGAGCTGCTCGGTGGCGGTGAACTCCCCGGCCGCGGCGGCGGGCCGGATGCAGTCGACCGGGCAGACCGGGATGCAGCTGCCGTCCTTGCAGCAGTTCTGGGTGATGACGTATGCCACGGCTCATCCTCTCGGCGGACCAGGGTCGCCACCACCTTACCTGGACAGGTGTCCATCGCGAAAACCGCGTGATTAGCTGCGTTCCCGGCGCACTAAGGCGTGCACGACCAGGCAGTGCCGGACAGGTGTCCAGGACGCGGCGGGGCGCAGCCCATATGCTTGGAGCCCATGGCCACCGTCTTCACCAAAATCATCAACCGGGAACTGCCGGGCCGGTTCGTCTACGAGGACGACGACGTCGTCGCGTTTTTGACCATCGAGCCGATGACGCAGGGGCACACCCTGGTGGTGCCGCGCGCCGAGATCGATCAATGGCAAGACGTCGACGGCGCCGCGTTCGCGCGGGTGATGGCGGTGGCGCAGCGGATCGGCAAGGCCGTGTGCCGGGCGTTTGACACCGAGCGGGCCGGTGTCATCATCGCCGGGCTCGAGGTCCCGCACCTGCACGTGCACGTCTTCCCAACCCGCAGCCTGAGCGACTTCGGTTTCGCCAACGTGGACCGCAACCCGTCCCCGGAGTCACTGGACGCGGCGCAGGCCAAGATCATCGCGGCGCTGGCCGAACTGCGCTGAGCCGGCGGCTCAATCGATCTCGGCGGGCACGTCGGTGAACCGCGGCAGCGCCACCCGGAACCGGCAGCCCTGCCCGGGCGCGGTGGTGACGCTGACCTTGCCGCCGTGCGCGTGCACCAGCGAGTCGACGATCGACAACCCCAGCCCGGTGCCGCCGCTGGCCCGCGCCCGGGACGAGTCGGTGCGGTAGAACCGCTCGAACACCCGCTGCGCGTCGTGCTCGCTCATCCCCGGGCCCTCGTCGACGACCTCGAGCACCGCGTCGTCGTCCACGGTGCCCACCCGCACCGTGACGTCGGCGGTTTCCGGGGTGTGCTGCAACGCGTTGGCCATCAGGTTGCTGAGCACCTGACGCAGCCGGGCGTCGTCGCCGAGCACCTCGGGGGTGCCGGGCCCATCGAACACGTCCAACGTGATGGTGCGCGTCGGGGCGATCGCCTGCGCGTCGTGCACGGCGTCGCTGGCCAGCGTCAGCAGGTCCACCTGATGGCGTTCCAGCGGGCGCTGCGCATCCAACCGGGCCAACACCAGCAGGTCTTCGACCAGCAGCCCCATCCGGCGGGATTCGCTTTCGATCCGCGACATCAGCATCTCCACGTCGCGGGCGGCGCCCTGCCGGTACAGCTCGGCGAAGCCCCGGATGGTGGTCAGCGGGGTGCGCAGCTCATGGCTGGCGTCGGTGATGAACCGGCGCATCCGGTCCTCGGAATTGCGGGCCTGCTCCGCGGAGGCCTCCGAGGCCGCCACCGCCTGCTGGATCTGCGCCAGCATGCCGTTGAGCGCCAGCGACAGCCGACCCACCTCGGTGCGGGAATCCCGTTCGGGCACCCGACGATCCAGCTGCCCGCCGGCGATCGCCGCGGCGGTCTGTTCGACTTCGACCAGCGGCCGCAGGCTGCGGTGCACCACCGCGTACCCGACCGCGCCGAGCACGAACAGCACCACCACCGCGATCCCGGCCCGCGACCACTCCAAAAACCGCATGGTGGACTGCACGTCGGATAGATCGATGGCGACGGTGGTCAGCCCGCCGTGCGGGCCTCGCACCGACACCGCCCGCCACTGCACCCCCGAGCCGTCGACCGACGGCACCGTGGTCGGGGTGGGCCCCACATCGTTGTCAGCGGGCAGCGCGGGTTCGGCGTTTTGGTCGTTGACCACCGTCCAGGTGCGGCCGTCGGGGTCGACGTCGCGCACGTAGAAGTTCGACGGCGGCCGTCCGGGGTTGGGATCTTCCAGCGAGTCCGCCTGCACCTGCCGCGGGGCCTGCGCCCAGCCGCGGGAGGCATCCATCAGCGACTGGTCGATCCGCTTGACCAGGCTGTGCCGCAGGATCGAGGTGACCGCCACCCCCTGCGCCAGCAGCCCGCACGCCACCAGGGCCAAGGTGGCGGCGACCAGGCTCACCCGCAGCGGCAGCGCTCCTCGAGCGTGTGTGACCATCCCCCTATTCTTCGCTACCGGGCGCCGCTCAGCGAGGTTCGCGCAGCACGTAGCCCACCCCGCGCAGGGTGTGCAGCAGCCGCTTCTCGCCGGTGTCGACCTTACGGCGCAGGTAGGACACATACGATTCGACGACGTTGACGTCGCCGCCGAAGTCGTAGCGCCACACGTGGTCGAGGATTTTCGGTTTGCTCAACACCGTGCCGGCGTTGATGACGAAGTAGCGCAGCAGGGTGAACTCGGTGGGCGACAGCGACACCGGCTCGCCGGCCTTCCACACCTCGTGGGTGTCCTCGTCGAGTTCGATGTCGGCGAAGGTGAGCCGGGAGTTACGCGGCTTCTCGCTGCCCTTGCCGGCGCGGCGCAGGATGACCCGCAGCCGCGCCACCACCTCCTCCAGGCTGAACGGTTTGGTCACGTAGTCGTCGCCGCCCAGGGTCAGCCCGGCGATCTTGTCCTGCAGCGAGTCGCGGGCGGTCAAAAACAGTGCGGGCGCGTCGATGCCGTCGGCGCGCAGCCGGCGCAGCACCCCGAACCCGTCCATGCCGGGCATCATCACGTCCAGGATCACCGCGTCCGGGCGGACCTCGCGGGCCCGGTCCAACGCCGCCGGCCCGTTGGTCGCGGTGTGCACCTCGAAGCCCTGGAACTTCAGGCTGACCGACAACAGCTCGACGATGTTGGTCTCGTCGTCGACGACGAGCACGCGCGCCTCGGGGGTGCCCTCGCGGGCAGCGTCGGATCCCATGCGTCAATTCCGTCGTACTTGCGTGAACGTAACCTCGACACCTGCTGTGAAGTTGCTGTGAGTCAGGTGGGTGCCGAGCGGCGGCCGGTCTACCGATACCGCCGGTCCGGGTACCGTCTCGCCCCTACACTGGCGCCATGGACCTGGGGAAAAACCTGGTGGCGGTCGCCACGGCGCCGGCCCGGATCGGCCTGGCGGCCGCCGACGCCGGGCTCGACGTCGCCAGCACCGCGCTGGGGCTGGTCAAGCGCAGCCTGGGCGAGGTGGGCACGGCGACGTCGTCGAATTCTATGGCGCACATGCTGGGCCTGGACGACGCGATCGCCCGGGCCAACCGGCTGGCCCGGCTGATGGACGACGACGCCCCGCTGGGCCGGGCGCTGGCCCCGGACGGCCCGGTGGACCGGCTGCTGCGGCCGGGCGGCCTGGTGGATCAGGTCACCGCCCCCGGCGGTCTGCTCGACCGCCTCACCGAGGAGGGCGGCGGACTGCAGCGGGCGCTGCAGCCCGGCGGCCTGGTGGACCAGCTGCTAGACGAGGACGGCCTGGTCGAGCGGCTGCTCGGCGAGGACGGGCTGGCCGACCGGCTGTTGGCCGAGGGCGGCCTGGTCGACAAGCTGACCTCGCGCAACGGCCCGCTGGAGCAACTCACCGACGTCGCCGACGCCCTGGCCCGGCTGGCGCCGGGGATGGAGGCGCTGCAGCCGGCCATCGACACCCTGCAAGAGGCCGTCATCGCGCTGACCATGGTGGTCAACCCGCTGAGCAATATCGCCGAACGCATCCCGCGCATGCCGCGCCGGGCCACCCGTCGGTCCACGGCGCGCCCGGTGCACTCCCAGCGGATCATCGACCACGATCTCCCCGACCCCGACCAGCCGTGACCCTTTAGGCTGGTCGGGTTGCACCCGCCTCCTTAGCTCAGTGGTAGAGCACTCGCCTTGTAAGCGAGCGGTCGTCAGTTCAATCCTGACAGGGGGCTCCACGAAAAACAGGCTCGCGGACGCGTTCTTTGAATACCGTCGTCCCGCGCGTCCAGCCGACCCGCTCGGCAATCACCATGGCCGGCATCGTCGGCGCTGCCTTGAGCTGGGCGCGGATCGCGTCCTCGAACGCATCCACCGCCAACCCAATCGGTTTACGCACATATTTCGGCGGCGCGTCCGACGCCAGTGCTGAGCGCACCGTGTTCTTCGAGATCTTCAACGTCTGCGCGACCGTCTTGATCGGCAACCCCTCCGCTCGATGCAACCTGCGGGTCTCAGCCCAGTTCGCCACTGACAACAACTCGCTTCCCGCCTCGGCGCAAAGCCGAGAGTCCGTCGAAGCGGGTCAGAATTCGGGCGTCGACACGGGGTCAGATTTCATACGCCGCCGACAGCGGATCGTGCCATCCCGACGCGCACGTCAAGAACATCGAGGACTGGCGACACCGCGAGTCCTAGCGAGCTCGCCCGCCACGCGGACCATTTTCCCAGCAGCCTTGGAGAAACCCAAGAGGCATGTCGGTGCAGGCCAGTAACGTTTCGCGGATGATTAGCAGGGACCACAAGACGCCGCTGATTATCGCCGGCGCAGTGGTTGTCTGCCTACTGATCGTCGTGACCTTTGTCTTGGTGGCTGTCCATGACTCGCCCTCGGGCGGCCCGCCATTGACATCGAGTTACCCGACACCGTTGACAGCGAGCTACCCGACGACTTCACCGGGCACGGCCGCAAGTGCCGAACTGGCGAAGCTCGCCACCATCCCAATCAAAGGACGCGCACCCAAAACCGGATACGACCGGGCGCTGTTCGGCACGCCGTGGACCGATGACGTCACCGTTCCCGGTGGCCACAACGGCTGCGACACCCGCAACGACATTCTCCGGCGCGACCTCGCCGGCGCGGGTTATAAACCGGGCCGGAAAGCCTGCATCGTGCTCAGCGGAACCCTGAAGGACCCCTACACGGGCGAAGTGATCATGTTCAGCCGCGGACCCAGGTCGAACCAAATTCAGGTGGACCACATCGTGCCGATTCTGGACGCGTGGCAGAAGGGCGCCCAGCAGTGGGACGACCTCAAGCGCCGCAACTTCGCCAACGACCCGATGAATCTCCAGACGACCTCGGCAGCGGCCAACCGCGAGAAGGGGTCGGCCGACGCGGCCACCTGGTTGCCGCCCAACACGGCCTACCGGTGCACCTACGTCTCTCGGATGGTTGACGTGAAAAGCACCTACGGAGTGTGGATGACACAGGCCGAACACGATGCGATCGAGCGCATACTGCACAGCTGCCCCAACTAGCGCGACCACCCGTCGTTGCTTCCCGCGATCCCTTGGCCTGTGCAGTACTGTCCCGAATACATCAACTAGCGACAACCCCAAGTCGTGGGCCAGATCAAGATCGTCGCTCCTGGAGCTCTTCAACTATGGCTATGAGCGCGCACACGCTGGCCATGCGGAGCCAGCTGTGCTGGTTCTTCCGGATCTCGTCCAGGCCTCCGGACCGCCGCCCCTTGGGCGGCTTCCAGCAAGACCTTCGCCTGTTCGATGAATTCGTGGGCCATGCCCCGACCTAACCAGCCACTTCCGGCTGGCTGCCCATTCCACCGTGCTTGGCGTGGGCGAAAATGTGGGTGCTCCGTCGGCCAACGCAAACTTGCGGCGTCGACCCTGCGGTCAGGGCGTCCAGCCTGTACTCACGGCATCGAGGCTGCGCTCACGGCGTCGACCCTGCGCTCACGCCCGGTATCGGCGCGCAAACACGGCCTCACCGCAGACTCGCTGCCGCCACCGCAGACTCGCTGCCCTGGATGCAGACTCGGTGCCCACGCCGCAGGCTCGGCGGCTAGCCAACCCGCCGCTGCCGGTCCCCGTGATCCGCGCGGTATCAGTCGCGGCCTGCCGCCCGGCGCTGCCCGATCCCCGGCCGCGTCGCCAACAATTCGTCGATCTCGTCACGGGTCTCGGCCAGGATCTTCCAGCTCAGCTCCCACAGCTCCGGCTCGTCCGGCGCCAACAGCTCGAACCGCAATCCCCGCGCCCGCTGGATATCCCGCCACACCCGCGGCTGGGTCGGGTATTTATCCCCGAGCACGTTCGCGCCGCCGCCGCTGGTCAGAAAGTCGCCGTCGCGCTCCAGTTCGCCGTCGAGGCAGGTCGACACGGACCGCTGCACGCCGGCATTGGTCAGCACGCACGCGCACATCGGGCACGGCTCGACGGTGCCGTAGACCGTAACGGCGGCCGGGGACGGTTCCGGCGGCGTGATCGTGTGATCCGGCGCGTCGCCCGCCGCGACCTTAAGCACCGCCTGGGTTTCGGCGTGCTCGATCACCGCGCCCGGTTGCGCCATCGCGTTTTCGCCGTAGAACAAGTCGGCCCTACGCCCCGAACGGACGACCGCCACCGCCCCGATCCCAAAGTTGCCGCCGTGGTAGGCCCGCAGCGCCACCTCGAGGGCGATCCGGGCGAAATAGCGGTCGCAGCCGGGCGGGAACGTGTGGCGGGTGCGGTCGAGGTAGTCCTGGACGCGCGCCGCGATGTCGCTCACCGGTGATCCGCTCAAATGGTCGGTTCGATCACCGAGACGGTGTCGTCGTGGTTGCCGGTGTAGGCGGTGTGGCTGGCGGGGTCGGCGGCCACCACGAAGGTGTCTTTGCCGATGGTGATGGTGGCGATGACGGCGTGCTTGACGGTGTCGATCACCGACACGGTGCCTTCGGTTTCGTTGGCGACATACGCCAGATGGGCGGCGGAGTCCAGGGCCACGCCGTGCGGGTGTTTGCCCACCGGGATGGTGGCGATCACCGCGTGGCTGGCGAGGTCGATCACCGACACGGTGCCGTCGGATTCGTTGGCGACGTAGACGGTGTGGGCGGTGGTGTCCACCGCCAGCCCCCGCGGGTCGCCGCCCACCGGAATGGCGGCCGCGATGGTGTGGTCGGTGGTGTTGATCAGCGACACCGTGTTGTCGCTGTTGGCCACGTAGGCGGTGTGACCGGTCGGGTCGACGGCCACCCCGAACGGGTTCTTGCCCACCGGGACGGTGGCGACGACGGTGTTGTGCGCGAGGTCGAACACCGACACGTTGTTGTCCCAGCTGTTGGCCACGAAGCCGGTGTGGGTGGTGGGGTCGACCGCCAGCCCCCACGGATTGGTGCCGACCGGGATGGTGGTGGCGAGCGACTTGGCCGCGGTGTCGATCACCGACACCGTGTCGTCGCGGTTGTTGGCGGTGTAGGCGAGGTGGGTGGTGGGGTCGACCGCCAGCCACACCGGGCCCTTGCCGACGTCGATGGTGGCGGTGACGGTGCGGCTGGCGGCGTCGATCACCGACACCGTTCCGTCGCCGTAATTGGCCGCGTAGACGGCGCCGCTGGTGGGGTCGACGGCCACCCCCTCCGGGCGTTTGCCGACCGGGATGGTGGCGGTGACCCGGGCGACGGCGGCGCTGGGCGGGGCCGCCGACGCGGAGGCGTCGGCGACCGAGGTTGCCGGGTGCTCGTGCCGATGGCCGATCCAGTACGTCAGCGCGGTCGCGGCGACCAGGACGAGCACCGCGGCCGCGGCGAGCCAGGCGATCCGCCGGGGGCGCGAGGCACCGGCGGCCGCAGGCGTCAGCCTCGCCGGAAAGGTGTCGTGGTGGTGGCCGAGCGCGCGGCGGGCGGCCGCGGCCAACTCGCCGGCGCTGGAGTAGCGCTTGTCGGGGTTTTTCGCCATGCCGCGGGCGATGACGTCGTCGAAGGCGGCCGGAATACCCGGGCGTTGTTGGCTGGGCCGCGGGATGGCGGTGGTCAGGTGGGCGGCGATCAGCGCCGCCAGCTCGCTGGCCGTGTACGGCGGGCCACCGGTCAGGCACTCGTACAGCACGCAGGCCAGGGCGTAGACGTCGACGCGGTGGTCGGTCTGCTCATCGGCGAGCCGTTCGGGGGCCATGTAGGCGAAGGTGCCCACGGTGCTGCCGGTGGTGGTGAGTTTGGCGTCGGTGGCCGCGTTGGCCAACCCGAAGTCGGCCAGGCAGGCGAAATCGCCCTCGGTGAGCAGGATGTTGGCGGGTTTGACGTCGCGGTGGGCGATCTGTTCGGCGTGCGCGGCATCCAGCGCCGACGCGATCTGCCCGACCACCGACACCGCCCGCGCCGGGGACAGCGGCCCCTTTTCGTCCAACACGGTGCGCAGGTCGGTGCCCCGCACCAGCCGCATGTCGATGAACAGCTGGCCCTCGATCTCGCCGTAGTCGTGGATGGGGACCACATGCGGGTCGGTGAGCCGGCCGGCGGTGCTGGCTTCCCGGAACAACCGGGTCCGGAACACCGGGTTGGTCGAACACGACTGCGGCAGCAACTTCAACGCCACGGTCCGGCTCTTGTTCGTGTCGAACGCCTCATACACCAGGCCGAAGCCGCCGCGACCCAGCAGCCGCTTCAGCACGTAGGGACCGAACTGCGATGCGGCTTGCCACTCCAACGTTGTGCCGCCGACCGGCGGCTCCTTCACCAACACCGCCTCCTGGCGATCGCGGGACCGTTCGCGGTGGGAGTTTAACGTGGCCCGTTTACGACGGCGCGGTTTGCGGGGTAATTCGGGTAGCACCCGCCGAGGTGGAATTGGCTACCCTAACCTAACTTCCCAGCCAGCGGTGGAAGCGGCCATCGGGGTCGTAGGCGGCGCGCACCCGCTGCAGCCGGGCCATGTTTTCGGCGGTGGCGAACCGGGCCGGGCGCCGACCCAGGTTCTCGTCGCACAGGTTGATGCCGCTGGCCAGATGCGCCATCGCGGCCATCTGGGTTTCCGCCCAGCCGCGGTAGCGCCCATCGTCGGCGGGGTCGGCCCAAATCCCGTAGGTTGATCTCGTCCTCCAGGCCGTAGAACAGCCCCCGGCGCGCGGCGCGGCGGCCCCAGTTGTACATCAGCAGATGCGACGGCGGCGGCGGCATGGTGTCGAGGATGCGGCGCAGGCCGGGCAGCAGCTCCTCGGCCGACGCCGAGGTCCACATGTTGTCGACGGCGTAGCGGTGTCCGCGCGGATAGTCGGCGCTGGCCGTGGCGTACCACTCGGCCAAGCTGGTTGGCGCATACGGGATTCGGTCGATCGCCTGGTCGATGGCCGGGCAGCTGCCCAGGATCGCCAGGGCCGCTTGGGCTTCGGCTTCCGAGTCGGCGAACACCGGGGCGGCCACCACGATGCTGGGGCCCGGGTGACCGGGGGCCGGTCGCTTCGCGATCAGCTGCAGTTCGACCCGCGCATCGACGCGCGGGCTGATCTCCCGCGTCCAGCGAAACACCTCGTCGGCCGCGTCGACGGGATAGCTGTAGATGCCGCGGCCGCAGACCGCCGGCCGTGGGTGCAATCGCAGGTGAAATGCGGTGACCACGGCGAAGAATCCGGGTCCGGCACCGCGGGCGGCCCAGTACAGGTCGGCGTGGGTGTCCGGGTCGCAGTAGCGCTGTTGGCCGTCGGCGGTGACGACGTCGACCCCGAGCACGCTCTCGCAGCCGGGGCCCAGCACCCGGCCGTTCCAGCCGTAGCCGCCCTGCAGCAGGTAACCGCCCAGCGCGACGCCCTCGCAGTGCCCGGTGGGGAAAAACAGTCCGTGCCGCTCAAGTTCGGCGCTGAACGCACTGCCGGAGGCGCCCGGCCCGACGACGGCGACCCCGCGCTCGGGGTCGATCACGCACCGGTCGAGGCCGCCGACGTCGAGCAGCACACCGCCGTCGCGCAGGTGATTGGCCGCCCAGTGATGCCCGCCCGAACACACCCCGATCCGGTGGCCGTGGGCGGCGGCGTACCGCACCGTCGACACCACGTCGGCGACGGTGTGCGCACTCACGATGACGTCGGGAAATCGGTCGGGCAACAGACCGTTCCACACCGTGGCGCGGCGGGCCCGCTCGTACCCGTCGGCGCCGCGGAAGACGAAGCCCATCCGGCCATGCTCCCTGTTAACCCCGCGCCGAGTGTGGGCTTAAGCCACGCGCCACGACGGAAAGCGTGGCTTAACCCCACGCTCGGCAACCCACGTCACAGCGCTCCAACCCGGTCTGACCTCGTGTTTTCTGGCGCATCAGCAAGCTGCCCCATACTGGACGGCATGCGCCAGCCGTCCTCACCGCAAACGCCCGCGGCCCCGGACGCACGGGCGGCTGGGTCCCCGACGCGATCGAGGTCACGGTGGGCGATCTGACTTCCGGCGGACGGCATCGCCGTCGGGCGCCGCGGTCGCCCTCCCGCCTGCGCCGAGCGCTGGTCCGCGGCGCCGGGACGCTGGTGTCGCTGGCGGCGGTGTTGCTGACCGGGGGCGGCTACTGGGTCGCGCACGGCGCGCTGGGCGGGATCACCGTCTCCGAAGCCCTGGGCGCCGAGGATCCCCGCTCGGTCGGCGGGGAGATGAACATCCTGCTGATCGGGTTGGACTCGCGCAAAGACCAGGACGGCAACGAGCTGCCGCAGGCCATCCTGAACCGATTGCACGCCGGTGACTCCGACGTCGGCGGCTACAACACCAACACGCTGATCCTGGTCCATGTGGGGGCCGACGACCGCGTGGTCGCCTTCTCCATCCCCCGCGACGACTGGGTGCGGTTCAGCGGGGTGCCCGGCTACGACCACATCAAGATCAAGGAAGCGTACGGGCTGACCAAGGCCCACACCGAAGACAAGCTCATCGACCAGGGGGTGACCAGCCAGAAAGAGCTGGAGACGCGGGGTCGGGAGGCGGGCCGGGCGGCCACCCTGCGGGCGGTGCGGAACCTGACCGGGGTGCCGATCGACTACTTCGCCGAGGTCAACCTGGCCGGTTTCTACGACCTGACCCAGAGCCTGGGCGGGGTGGAGGTCTGCCTCAAGCACGCCGTCTACGACGAGTACTCCGGCGCCGACTTCCCGGCCGGCCGGCAGCGGCTCAACGCCGAACAGGCGCTGGCGTTCGTGCGGCAGCGGCACGGCCTGGACAACGGCGACCTGGACCGCACCCACCGCCAGCAGGCGTTTCTGGTGTCGGTGATGCATCAGCTGAAGGATTCGGGCACGTTCAGCGACTTGGGCAAGCTCAAACGGCTGATGGCGGTGGCGCGCAAGGACATCGTGCTGTCCGGCGGCTGGGGCGAGGACCAGTTCCAGCGGATGGAGTCACTGGCCGGCGGACAGGTCGAATACCGGACCCTGCCGGTGTTGCGGTACGAAACGATCGACGGCCAAGACGTCAACGTCATCGACCCCGCCGCCATCAAGGCCGAGGTGGCCGCGGCGTTCGGCACTCCCCTGCCCACCACCACCTCGACCGGCAGCACCAAACCGAACCCGGACACCGTCGTCAACGTGATCAACGCCGGTGACACCAGCGGGCTGGCCACCAAGGTGTCCCAGGCGTTGGAGGAGCGCGGCTACACCACCGGCGAGGTGCGCGACCCCGTCGAAGGGGAACCCACCACCACCCGCATCGACTACGGCCCCGGCGCCGACGCCGACGCGCACGCGCTGTCCGGGCTGCTCGGGATCGACGGCGCCGACCACCCGAACACCGCGCTGGGCGCCGGGCAGATTCGGGTCACCCTGGGCAGCGACTACTACCCGCCGCCGTTGGACGACGACGACACCACCACGTCGTCGACGACGACGACGTCGACCACGACCAGTTCCGGGTACAGCACGTCCACCGAGCCGACCCCGGACGAGGGCAAGCCGATCGAGTCCGGCGGCGGAGTCCCCTGCGTGAACTAGCAGACGGGAGCGGGAGCGTGCGACCGGACACGTGGAAACGCCGCGACATGATCGTGCGCAGCCGCAGCCCGGTGAACGCCGAACCGCCGGCGTCGGCGCTGGCCGAGGACGACATCACCGCGACGAACGCCTTCTACTGCCGCAACCACGGCCCGATCCCCGACATCGCCGCCAAGCGGTGGCGGCTGCGGGTCGACGGCGCCGTCGCGCGGCCGTTGGAGCTGACCTACCACGAATTGACCACCCGCTTTCCCGCGCACGACGTGGTCGCGACGTTGGCGTGCGCCGGGAACCGGCGCGCCGAGCTGCTCAAGGTGCGCCCGATCCCCGGCAAGGACCCGTGGGCGCAGGGGGCGATCTCCACCGCGGCGTGGCGCGGGGCCCGGCTGGCCGACATCCTGCGCGCGGCCGGCGTCACCCCCGCCGACGGGCTGCACGTGGCCTTCGACGCACCCGACGTCGCGCAGGAAGCCTGCCCGGTGCAGACCTACGGTTCCTCAATCCCGTTGGGCAAGGCCCTGTCCGGGGATGTGCTGCTGGCCTGGCAGATGAACGGCGAGCCGCTGCCGCGCCTGCACGGTGGCCCGGTGCGGGTGGTGGTGCCCGGGTTCATCGGGGCCCGCAGCGTCAAATGGGTCATCGGCATCACCGTGCAGCCATGTGAATCGCGGAACTATTTTCAGGCCGTCGACTATCGGCTGCTGCCCGCCGACCCGGACCCCGGCGAGGCGGGGATCGCGTTGTCGTCGCTGGCGTTGAGCTGCGGCATCCTGGTTCCCGACGACGGCGCGACGGTGCCGGCCGGGCCGTTGTCGGTGCGCGGCTACGCGATCGCCGACGATTCGCGGCGCGTCGCGCGCGTCGAGGTGTCCGTCGACGGCGGGGCCAGCTGGCGGCCCGCCGCGCTGCGGCCCGGCCGCAGCCGGTGGGCGTGGCGGCCCTGGACGTGCACCGTTGCGGCGCAACCCGGTCCGCTGCGCGTAGTAGCCCGAGCCTGGGATGACACCGGTGCCACCCACCCGGAATCCCCTGCCGCCCTGTGGAATCCCGGTGGCTACGCCAACAACTCCTGGCCCCGCGTGGACGTGACGGTGCGTTAAGCCCGCAACAGGAAATCCAGTACCACGGACTGGAATGCGTCCTTGGCCTCGATCATGGTCCAGTGCCCGCAGTTGGGGAACACGTGAAACTCGGCGTTCGGGATGGTGCGCATCGGGAGCAGCGCCATGTCCAGCGGGCTGACCCGGTCGTCGCGGCCCCAGGTGATCAACGTCGGTGCCTGCACCCGGTGCATCATCGCCCACGGCGGCGGCCGTTTGGAGGCCTGCATCGCCTGCATCATCGCGGCGAACGTCTCTTTGCCGTACATTCGGCGGGCGGCGGCCAGCACCTGCGGATCGGTGGCCAACTGCCAACGCTCCTCGACGATTTCGTCGGTCAGCACCGCCGGGTCGTACACCATCGAGCGCAACCACCACATCAACGCGTCGCGGGTGGGGTTCTCGGTGAACTCCTGCAGCAGCCGGATGCCCTCCGGCGGTCCCGGCGTCAACAGGTTGGTGCCGATACCGCCGATGGTCACCAGCCGTCGCACCTGCTCGGGCTTCGCGATCGCGTAGTTGATCCCGACACCGCCGCCCATCGAGTTGCCGACGATGTCAAAGTTGCCCAGGCCCAACGCCTCGGTGAACTTCGCCAGCGCGTCGAACGCGGTGAGCATCGGGTGACCGCCGAAGTCGTCGCTGACCCCGTAGCCGGGGAATTCCAGGATCAGGCAGCGGAAATGCTCGGCGAACGCCGGCAGCACCCCCCGGAAGTTGCGCCACCCGGTCACCCCGATGCCGGAACCGTGCAGCATCACCAGCGGTGGCCCGTCCCCGGCCTCGTGATAGCGCAGCACCCCGGATTCGGTGGCGACCTCCCGGCGGGTCGCCTCAAAGCTCAACTCTGACGTCATGTGTCCCTACCTACTTCGCCGAGATCGACGTTTGCGCGGAAAAGTACGAGTACCGGACACGTTAACGTCGATCTCGGCGCGCGGGCGCGCCAGGGCCGCCGCGGGCGCGCCAGGGTATCGGGGTCGGGATCCGCCCGGCGCTGGCGCCGCCGTCGACGGCCAGCTCGGCGCCGGTGATATAGGAGGACGCGTCGGAGGCCAGGAACGCCACCACCTCGGCGACTTCCTGCGGGGTGCCCACCCGGGTGAGCGGCGCCCCCGGATGCCCGCCGGGGCCGCGCTGCACCGCCAGGTGCGCGACCATCGGGGTGTCGATCATGCCGGGGTGCACCGAGTTGACCCGAATCCCCAACGGGCCCAACTCGATCGCGGCGACCTTGGACATGCCGCGCAGCCCCCATTTCGACGCCCCGTAGGCGCTGTAGCCGGCCAGGCCCTGCAGGCCGGCCTGCGAGGACACGTTGATGATCGAGCCGCCGCCGGCCGCCGTCATCGGCGCGGTCACCGCCTTGGTCCCCAAAAACGGCCCGATCAGGTTGACCCGCAGCATGTCCTCGAAGCCGTCGACCTCCTGCTCGACCAGGGGGTGGACGTGGCAGATCGCGGCGTTGTTGACCAGCACGTCGACCCGCCCGTAGCCGGTGACGGCCTCCTCGACCACGGCCGCCCAGCCGTGCTCGTCGCCGACGTCGTGGCGGACAAAGCGGGCCCCGAGGTCGTCGGCGACCCGCCGGCCCTCGTCGACCAGCACATCGGTCAGCACCACATGCGCGCCCAGCGCCGCGAACAGCCGCGCCTCGGCGGCGCCTTGGCCGCGCGCCGCCCCGGTGACGATGGCGACCTTTCCGGTCAGGTCGGCCAACGCCATGGCTCTAGTCCCCGTCCTGGTCGATGCCGGTCAGCATGATTTCCGACACCCGGCGCGGGAACTCGGTGAACTTGGCCATCGGCGTGATGCGTCGCGGCAGGATCACGTGGCGCCGGTTGCGCTCGACGGCGTCGGCGATCGCCGCGGCGACGGCGCCGGGGTCCAGCGCCTCCGCGGGCAGCATCCGCCAGCGCAACGACCGTTCGATGGTGCGCCGGGCCGGGCCGAATTCCCGGATGTGGTCGATCATGTCGGTTTTGACCTCGCCCAGCTGGGCCAGCGTGGTGCCCACCGGCGTGCCGCGCAGCTCGGAGCGGATCCCGGCGGTGAAATGGCTCAGCCCCGCCTTGGAGGCGCCGTACAACGTCACGCCCGGCCCGGTCGAGATCGCCCCGAACGACGAGACGTTGACGATGTGGCCGCGGCCCCGCCGCAGCATCCGCGGCATCACCTGGCGGCACAGCTCCATCGGCGCGGCCAGGTTGACCTGCAACAGGTCGCGCACCTGCGCGGCGCTGGTGTCGGCGAAGCGGCCCACCCGGTCGATGCCGGCGTTGTTGATCAACACATCCACCGGGCCGTCGGCCTCCACCCGTTCGATCAGCGCCTCGACCGCGTCGGGGTCGGCCAGGTCGGTGGGATAGGCCCGGCCGTCGAGTTCTTTGGCCAGGATCTCCAGGTCGTCGCGGTTGCGCGCCACCAGCGCGACGGTGGCGCCGCGGGCGGCGAGCACCTCGGCGAGGCTTTTCCCCAATCCGCGGCTGGCGCCGGTGATCAGCGCCCGGGTTCCGTTTAGCTGCATGGACGTTCTCCTCTCAACGCGTCGCGCAGCACCGCGCACACGTCGTCGCTGGCTTGCCGGGCGGCCGGCAGGTGATCGGCGAGGTTGAAAAAGCCGTGAAAGCCGCGCTCGTAGCGGGCGACGGTGGCCGGGACCCCGGCCGCGCGCAGCCGCTGCGCGTACTGTTCGCCCTCTTCGCACAGCGGATCCAGCCCGCCGGTGACGATGTGCGCGGGCGGCAGCCCGGCCATCTCGCCCAGGATCGGTGAGGCCCGCACATCGCTGCGGTCCCCGTCGGGTCCCAGGTATTGCTGGGTGAACCACTGCATGTGCTCGGCGGTGAGCACGCCGCTGGCGGTGTGCGGGCTGCCCGTCGAGGTTTTGCGGCGCTGGTCGACGACGGGGTAGATCAGCAGCTGGAACGCGAGCCGCGGCCCGCCGCGATCCCGGGCCAGCATCGCGGTCACCGCGGCCAGGTTGCCGCCGGCGCTGTCGCCGGCGACCGCGAGCCGATCCGGGTCGCCGCCGAGTTCGCCGAGGTGGTCGGCCACCCACTGCACGGCCGCCCAGGCGTCGTCGACCGCGGCCGGAAACGGCGACTCCGGGGCCAGCCGGTAGTCGACCGACACCACCACCGCCCCGGCGCCGTTGGTGAGCCGGCGGCAGCAGGAGTCGTGCGAATCCAGGTCGCACAGCACGAAACCGCCGCCGTGGAAATAGATCAGCACCGGCAGCGCACCGGAATCCGCGCCCAGCGGGTGATAGATCCGCACCGACAGGTCACCGCCGGGACCCGGAATGCGTTGCTGCACCACCCGATCCACCGGCACCGGCACGGCGGGCCGGCGGCTGGCCGTCAGGCTGGCCCGGACTTGCACGGCGTCCCCGTCGCCGGTGAGAATCGACGCGAACGCCGCGCTCATCCGGGCCGCCAACTCCCGCTGCATGGTGTCCAGGTCGCTCATTTCACCCCGCCCCCGGTCAACGCGGCGCGCAGGATCTTGCCGGTCGCGGTGCGCGGCAGCACCGCCAAGAACTCGATCTCCCGCGGCACCTTGTGCCGGGCCAGGTTCGCCCGCACGTAATCCCGCAGCGCGTCGGCGTCGACCGCCGCGTCGTCGGCGCGCACCACGTAGGCCTTCAGGCGTTGACCGAAGTCGGGGTCGGGCACCCCGAACACCGCGGCCTCGGCCACCCCGGGATGCGCGCAGAGCAGGTTTTCCACCTCGAGCGGGTAGACGTTCTCGCCACCGGAGATCACCATGTCGTCGTCGCGGCCGTCGACGTAGAGCCGCCCGGTGGCGTCGAAGTGGCCGACGTCGCCGCTGGACAGCAGGCCGTCGATGACCTGCTTGCGCCGGCCGTCGGTGTACCCGGAGAAGCTCACGGTGCTGCCGGCGAAGATGCGTCCCACCGTCCCGGCGGTGGTGATCGGCGCCCCGTCGGCGTCGTAGAGCCGCACCGTGCACCCCACCGGGGGTCGACCGGCGGTGCCGGGATCGTGCGCCAGATCCTCCGGGGTGGCCACCGTGATCGCGGCCAACTCGGTGGAGCCGTAGAAGTTGTAGAGCACCGGGCCGAACTCGTCGAGGGCGCGCCGGACCAACTCCGGGGCCAGCGCCGACCCCGACGCGAACACGATCCGCAGCGACGACGTGTCGTAACGATCGCGAATCTCGTTGGGCAGCGCCATGATCCGGTGCAGCATGGTGGGGACCAGCACCAGCACGTCGCACCGGTAGGCGGCGACGGCGCGCAGCGTGCGCTCCGGGTCGAACTTGCGCTGCAGCACCAGCCGGTTACCCAGCGCCAGCGACAACACCGCCTGCCCCAACCCGGTGCCGTGGAACATCGGCGCGGCCAGCAGGCAGGTGTCGCCACGGCGGCGCGGCACCCGGTCCAGCAGCTGCGCGGAGAACAACGGCGACGCCTTGCTGCGCGGCGCCCCCTTGGGGGTACCGGTGGTGCCGCTGGTCAGCAGGGTCAGCCCGCCCGGCCGGGCCGGCGCGGCCACCGGCGCGCCGGAGCTGGCCCGGATCAGCCGCTCCAGCGAGGCCTCGGCGTCGGTGTCGGCGACGAACCGCCGCAGCGACGGGTCGACGGCGCCGAGCAGCTCGCTGAATTCGTCGTCGTACACCAGCACGGTGACGTGTTCCCGGGCGGCGACCTCGGCCAGCTGCGGCCCGGCGAACCCGGTGTTCATCAGCAGCAGCTGCGCGCCGATCTTGCCGGCCGCTGCCAGCACCGTGATCAACCCGCGGTGATCCCGGCACAGCACCGCGATCACGTCGGTGGCGCCGATGCCGCGGGCGGTCCAGGCCCGGGCCAGCGCGTTGACCCGGTCGTTGAGGCCGGCGAAGGTCAGGTCACCGGGGTCGTCGGTGACCGCGACGGCGTCGGGGGTGCGGGCGGCGGCGGCCTCGACGATCCCGGCGAACGGCCCGTACCGCCGGGTCAGCGTCATGGACCGGATCCCGTCGCGCACCCCCTGGGACAGGCCGGCCGCGCGGAGCACCTGCAGGCTGCGGGCCGTCACGGTAAGCCGGTGGATGAACCGTTTCATGCCGTGCACGGTAGGGCCGGGCACCGAACCCCCGAACCGACATGTCTCACTGGCCGAGACAAGTTGTCGGCCGACGCACACCGCTGTCGTAGAAGTGACGCATGCCACACAGTGAGGGAAACCATGCGGCGCCTGAAGGGTGAGGACAACAGCTTTCTGGCCTGGGAAAACGCCACCCAGCCGCAGCACACCATCAAGGTGTTGGTGCTCGACCCGGCGCAGGGATCGACACCGCTGAGCTTCGAGGCGGTGCGGGCCGGCGTGCCCGGCCTGGCCGCCGGCATCGAACCGTTGCAGTGGCAGCTGCTGGCGCCGCGGCTGCGGGTGGGCCGGCCGTGGTGGGTGGCGCGACCCCACCTCGACCTCGACTACCACGTGCAGCGGGCCCGCGCCGCCGCGCCGGGCGGTGACCGGGAACTCGCGGCCACGATCGGCGCCATCCTGCGCGACGGCCTGGACCGCACCCGACCGGCCTGGCAGCTGTGGTA
>NZ_MLQM01000086.1:0-20912 GCF_001854525.1 Mycobacterium talmoniae | reverse complement strand
ACCCAGATCGGCCAGCGGGTGCTGATCAACTACTCCAGCTACAACTACCTGGGCCTGTCCGGCGACGCCCGGGTCACCCGCCGCGCCCGCCGCCCCGCCTCGGGAACGCGGGATCACCGACTTTCCGGAGTGGCAGGCGCTGCAGCAGCGGCTCACCGCGTTCCACGACGCCGGCATCGAAAACCCCTACTACACGGTGCACGAACGCGTCGTCAACGACACCACCCAGATCGGCCAGCGGGTGCTGATCAACTACTCCAGCTACAACTACCTGGGCCTGTCCGGCGACGCCCGGGTCACCCGCCGCGCCCAGGACGCCACCGCCCGCTACGGCACCTCGGTGTCGGCCAGCCGGTTGCTGTCCGGGGAAAAACCCGTCCACCGCGAACTCGAGGCCGCGATCGCCGGGCTGCTGCACGTCGAGGACGCGCTGACGTTGGTGGGCGGGCACTCCACCAACGTGACCGCCATCGGGCATCTGCTCGGGGAACAGGACATCGTGCTGCCCGACGCGCTGGCCCACGACAGCATCATGCAGGGCTGCCATCTGTCCGGCGCCACCCGGCGGCCGTTCCGGCACAACGACGCCGCCCACCTGCGTGAGCTGCTGCGCAATGTGCGCGGACGCTACCGCCGCGCCCTGGTGGTGATCGAAGGCGTCTACAGCATGGACGGCGACATCGCGGACCTGCCGGCGTTCATTGAGATCGCCAAGGAATACGACGCGATGCTGATGGTCGACGAGGCGCACTCCATCGGGGTGCTGGGCGCCCACGGTGGGGGAGTCGGCGAGTACTTCGGTGTCGACCGCTCCCAGGTGGACATCTGGATGGGAACCCTGTCGAAATCGTTGTCGAGTTGCGGCGGCTACCTCGGCGGTTCGCGCGAGCTCATCGAGTACCTCAAATACAGCCTGCCCGGCTTCATCTACAGCTGCGGGCTGCCGCCGGCGTCTACCGCGGCGGCGTTGGCGTCGATCGAGATTCTGCGCGCCGAACCCGAGCGGATCTCGGCGTTGCACGCCAACGCCGACTACATGCGCTCGGCGTTCACCGCGTACGGATTGCCCTACGGGGACAGCAAGGACACGCCGATCATTCCGTTCGTCGTCGGTGATTCGATGCGCTGCCTGTCGTTGGCGTCGCGGCTGCGCGAGGCCGGCGTCAACGTGGATCCGATCATGTACCCCGCGGTGCCCAACGACCAGGCACGGCTGCGGTTCTTCGTCACCGCCCAACACAGCTTCGAACAAATCGACCGGACCGTGGGCAGCCTGGCCCGCGAGTACCGGAACCTGGCTGATCGCGCCATCGCCTAGAAGGAGAAACACATGCCCCAATCGCGCGCCCCCATGTCGGTCGTCGAGGCCTTGAACCTGCATGCCACACACCGTGACCGGGGTTTCACGTTCGTCGGCGACGACCGCAGCGAAACCTTCGTCTCGTTCGCCGAGTTGCGCGACGTGGTCGCGCGCGCGGCCAGCGCGTTGGTCGCGCGCGGCATCGGCCGCGACGACCTGGTGGCGCTCATCGTGCCCGACGCCCGCGAGTTCGTGACCAGCTTTTTGGCCGCGGTGTGGGCCGGTGCCATCCCGGTTCCGCTGTATCCCCCGGTCGGTCTGGGCAAACAAGACGCCTACCTGGATTACATCGGCGGGCTGCTGGAGTCGGCCGACGTCGCCCGGCTCATCACACCGCAATGGGTGGACCAGGCGCTGGGGCTCAGCCAACGCTTCGCCGGGCAGCTCACCGCGGTGGCCCATGCCGACGCGCTGGACGCCGAGGACCCGCTGGAGCCCGCCGCGCGTCGGCCCGACCACACCCTGTTCCTGCAGTTCACCAGCGGCAGCACCGGGAAACCCAAGGCGGTGGTGGTCAACGACGCGTCGCTGTGGGTGAACACCGAATCGTTCGTGTCGACGCTGCGCTGCAACGACGTCGACCACATTGTCAGCTGGTTGCCGCTGTACCACGACATGGGCTTGATCGGGAAAATGCTGGCGCCGCTGCTGTTCTCGCTGAACGCCACATTCTTGCCGACGTTGGCGTTCCTGCGGGACCCCAGCATCTGGCTCGACACCATTTCCCGGAAACGCGGCAGCATGTCGTTCGCCCCGAACTTCGCCTACGCGTTGGCCACCAAGAAGGCGCAGCCGCCGGAGGACGGGTGGGATCTGTCCAGCATGCGGGTGTTCGGTTGCGCCGCCGAACCGATCAACGCCGACACGCTGGAGGCGTTCATCGCGCGGTTCGCCCCGCACGGCCTGAAACCCGAGGCGGTGGTGCCGGGTTACGGCATGGCGGAGGCGACGCTGGGGATCACCCTGGACCGCTACGACCGCCCGTTCCGTCGACTCGAGGTCGCCGCGGACGCCTACCACACCGACCGGGCGGTGCGGACCCCGCAGACCGGTGAGGAGGCGTTGACGTTCGTCAGTTGCGGCCGGGTGTTCGCCGCCGAGTACGCGGTGCGGATCGCCGACGACGCGGGGCAGGAACTGCCCGCCGGGCGGGTCGGGGACGTGCAGTTCCGCGGCCCGTCGCTGGCGGCCGGGTACTACCGCAACGAGGAGGCGACCGCCGCCGCGTTCCTGCCCGACGGCTGGCTGGCCACCGGCGACCGCGGGTTCATCGTCGACGGCGACCTGTACATCACCGGGCGCAAAAAGGACATCCTGATCGTCAACGGCCGCAACTACGATCCGCAGCACGTCGAATGGGCGGCGGCCGACGTGCCCGGCATCCGGAAGGGGAACGTGGTGGCGTTCGCGGTGCCCGGCGAGGTCACCGAACAGATCATCGTCGTCGCCGAACGCAACGCCGCCGGCGACGACCACGACCAACTGGTGCGCCGCGCCGTGTGGAACCGCACCCGGTTGACCGTGGCCGACGCGGTGTTCCTCGAACCCGGTCAGCTGCCGAAGACCTCGTCGGGCAAGGTGCAGCGCTCCCGGACCCGCGAACTGTATTTGCGCGGCGAGCTGGTGTCGGGCACGGTGGCCACCCGGACCCACGCCCACGCCGATCCGGCGAGCGTCTAACGTGTCGACCGTGCAGCGACAACGGGCGCGGTGGTGGACGCGGGCCTGGGTCCCGCTGGTGGTGCTCGCGATCATCGCCTCGGCCGGCTACGCGGTGTTCCGGCTGCACGGAATCTTCGGCTCGCACAACATCAACGCCGCCGTCGGGGACAAGGACGACTCGACCAACATCATCCCCAAGGACGTGGTGTACGAGGTGTTCGGGCCGCCCGGGACCACCGGCCAGGTCCACTACCTCGACGAGCGGGCGCAGCCGCAGCGCGCGGATTTCCGTGACCTGCCGTGGTCGTTCACCATCAGCACCACCCTGCCGACGGTGTTCGCCAGCGTCGTCGCGCAGGGGGACAGCGCGACGCTGGGCTGCCGGATCACCGTCAACGGTGCGGTCCGCGACGAGCATTCGGTGCACACCGAGGACGCCGAGACGTTTTGTTTGGTGAAGGCGGCATGAGCACCGACGGTGCCCGCAACTGGTCGACGCGCGCGGCGAATGTGGTGCGCCGGTTCCCGGTCCCGATCATTGTGGGCTGGCTGGCGCTCACCGTGGTGCTGAACGTCGTTGTCCCGCAGCTCGAAGCGGTCGGCAAAGAGAACTCGGTGTCGCTGGCGTCCCGGGCGTCGCAGTCGTATAAGGCGCTGAAACGTCAGGGTGTGCTGTTTCAGCAGTTCGACTCCGACAGCATCGCGATGGTGCTGCTGGAGGGCGACGCCCCGCTGGGGGAGCGGGCCCGTGAGTACTACCGCGACCTGGTGGGCCGGCTCGAGCAGGACACCGCGCACGTCGAACACGTCCAGGACTTTTGGGGCGACCGGATCACCGCCGGCGGCGCCCAAAGCGCCGACCGCAAGGCGGCCTACGTCCAGATCAACCTGGTAGGCGACCAGGGCACCACCACCGGCAAGGATTCCGTGCAGGCGGTGCGCGACATCGTCGACCGCGACCCGCCGCCGCCGGGCCTCAAGGTGTACGTGACCGGGCAGGCGGCGCTGACCGCGGACATGAACAACGCCGGCGACAAAAGCCTCACCAAGATGACGCTGATCACCGTCGCGGTGATCGCCCTGGTGCTGCTGCTGATCTACCGGTCCATCACCACGGTGTTGCTGATCCTGCTGGTGGTGTTCGTCGAGTTGGGCGCCTCGCGCGGGGTGGTCGCGATCCTGGGCCAACACCACCTGTTCGGGCTGTCGGTGTTTGCGGTCAGCCTGATCACGTCGTTGGCGATCGCCGCGGGCACCGACTATGTGATCTTTTTCCTGGGCCGCTATCAGGAGGCCCGCGCCCAGGGTCAAGACCGGCTGGCCGCCTATGCCACCACCTACCACAGTGTTTCGCACGTGGTGCTGGCCTCCGGGTTGACGATCGCCGGGGCCACGCTGTGCCTGAGCTTCACCCGGCTGCCCTATCTGCAAACCCTGGGGGTGCCGTGCTTCATCGGCATGCTGGTGGTGGTGGCCGCCGCGCTCACCATCACCCCCGCGGTGCTGTTGGTGGCCACCCGCTTCGGCCTGATGGAAGCCAAACGCACGATCAGCACCCGGCGGTGGCGGCGGATCGGCACCGCCATCGCCCGCTGGCCCGGCCCGATCCTGGCGGTGACCGGCATCGTCTCGCTGATCGGCCTGGCGGTCCTGCCGTCGTATTCGGTGAGTTACAACGAACGGTATTACGTGCCCGATCGGCTGGCGGCGATCAAAGGACTCGAGGTGTCCGATCAGCATTTCTCCAAGGCCCGGATGAACCCGGACATCTTGTTGATCGAGGCCAAGCAGGATCTGCGCACCCCGGCGAACATGCTGGTGCTCGACAAAATCGCGAAAAGCATCTTCCGGCTCAAGGGCATCAACAAGGTCCAAAGCATCACCCGGCCGCTGGGCGCGCCGATCGCGCACAGCTCGGTGCCGTTTCAGGTGAGCATGCAGGCGGTGCCGATCAACGAGAACCTGGAGTATCTCAAGGAACGCATGGCCGACATGCACACGATGATCGGCAACGTCGGCGACATGATCACCACCCTGGAACGCATGCACAGCAAGATGTCCGACCTCGCGGACGTCAACACCCTGGCCCTCGACGACACCAAGGTCATGCAGGACACCACCGCGCAGATGCGCGACGAGTTCGCCGACTTCGATGACCAATTCCGGCCGATCCGCAACTACTTCCATTGGGAGCCGCACTGTTACGACATCCCGATGTGTTGGGGGCTGCGGTCGATCTTCGATTCGCTGGACAGTCTGGACACCCTGACCGACAACATGCAAACCATGAACACCCACTTCGGCCAGCTCGACACCGCGCTGCGGGCGGTGAACGAGGAGCTGCCGCCGTTGATCACGGCGGCCAAGGGGGTGCAGGCCACGCTGTCGACGATGTACAGCAGCTACAACAGCCTGGTCGAGCAGATGGGGCGGATGGCCGACACCGCCAGCGTGATGGGGCAGGCCTTCGACGACGCCAAAAACGACGACCTGTTCTATCTGCCGCCGGAAGCCTTCGACAACGAGGACTTCCAAAAGGGCCTCAAGCTGATGCTGTCGCCGGACGGCAAGGCCGCGCAGATGATCATCACCCACCGCGGCGACCCGGCCAGCAACACCGCGCTGGCCACCACCACCGAGGAGCTGGAAGCCGCCCAGGACGCCGTCAAGGGCACCCCGCTCGACGAGTCCTTGATCTATCTGGCGGGCACCGCACCCACCTATCACGACATCGGGGAAGCGGTGACCTATGACCTGATGATCGCGGCGGTCGCGTCGCTGAGCCTGATCCTGATCATCATGCTGGTCATCACCCGCGCCGTCGTCGCCTCCTGCGTGATCGTCGGAACCATCGTGGTGTCGCTGGGGTCCTCGTTCGGTCTGTCGGTGCTGATCTGGCAGCACATCATCGGGCTGCCGTTGCACTGGATGGTGATGCCGTTCACCGTGATCGCGTTGCTGGCGGTGGGCTCGGACTACAACCTGCTGCTGGTGTCGCGGCTGCAAGAAGAACTGCACGCCGGGTTGAACACCGCCCTGATCCGGGGGGTGGCCGGCTCCGGCAAGGTGGTCACCGCGGCCGGGGTGGTGTTCGCGTTGACCATGGGCTCGATGATCTCCAGCGATTTGCGGGCCATCGGCCAGGTGGGCACCTCGATCTGCCTGGGTCTGCTGTTCGACACGCTGGTGGTCCGGGCGTTTATGACGCCGTCGATCGCGGCGCTGCTGGGCCGCTGGTTCTGGTGGCCGATGAAGGTGCGTAAATATGCCGCCCAGCCGGCGACCCGGCGAGCCAGGCACCGGGCCGTGGCGCCGGACGACGCGGTGACCACCGAATTCGCCCGACCGGTCTTCTAGTCGGCGCGTCGGCGGGCGCCGAGCGTGGAGTTAGGTGACGGTTTCACCGCGGGCGCGTGACCCAACTCCACACTCGCCGGGCAGCTCGGCGGCCAGCAGCGCCAGGGTGGGCGAGCAGCCGGCATCGAGTTTGACGGTGGCCAGATCGTCGCCGCGGGTGGGACCCCGGTTGACGATCGCCACCGGGATGCCGGCCGCGGCGGCCTGCCGCACGAACCGATACCCGGAGAACACCGTCAGCGACGATCCGGCCACCAGCAGCGCGTCGGCCGACGCCACCAACGACACGGCCTGCGCGACACGGTCTTTCGGGACGTTCTCGCCGAAGTAGACGATGTCGGGTTTGAGCATGCCGTCGCAGACCGGGCAGTCCAGATACCGAAACGACGCGGTGTCGGCGACCACGGCGTCGGCGTCCGGGGCCACCGCGATCCCGCCGAGCGCCTCGGCGCGGTCCAGGAACCCGGGGTTGAGCGCCTCCAACTGCTCGGCCAGCGCGGCGCGGCTCACGGCGTGGCCGCAGCCCAGACATACCACCCGCGCGTAGCTGCCGTGCAGGTTGACTACGGTGCGGCTGCCCGCCTTGTCATGCAGCAGGTCGACGTTTTGGGTGATCACCCCGGTCACCACGCCCGCGCGTTCCAGCGCGGCCAGCGCCCGATGCCCGGCGTTGGGCACGGTGGCGGCCATGTGCCGCCAGCCCACATGGTTGCGGGCCCAGTAGCGCTGCCGAAACACCGGGTCGCCGGTGAACTGCTGAATCGTCATCGGGTTGCTGGGCGGGGAATCCGGCCCGCGGTAATCGGGGATCCCCGAGTCGGTGGAGATGCCGGCGCCGGTGAGCACCGCCACGCGCCGGCCCGCCAGCAGCGCGACCAGTTCGGGGGCATCCACGGGGTCGAGCCTAGCCGCGGCGCGGCGGGCGCGAGCGTGCGCAAATGTACGCCCTGGCCCGGCTCGGGCTGGCATTTTGTGCACGCTCGCGGCGGGACCGGCTCAGCCCAGGCAGTCCGCCGCCGTGGTTAGCTCGGCGGCCATATTGCGCTGCATCATCCGCAGCGCCGCCGCCCCCAGGTCGGCGTCGATCTGCGCGACGGCGTCGGTGACCACCACGACCGGGAAATGCCGCACATAGGCGTCCAGCGCACTGTAGAGAATGCACTGCTCGGTGACCTGCCCGGTCAGCACCAGCCGTTTGGTGCCCAACCGGCCGAGCAGATATTCCAGCGGGGTGGAAAAGAACACGCTGTGCCGCACCTTGGTGATGGTGCGGCTGCCCGCGGCCGGAACGATCGGGCGCACCAGATCCGGCCGCGCCCCGGCCAGCGCCGCGGCGATGAGATCGGAAAAGTCGGCGGTGAAATCACCGTAGTTGTCGTTGACATACACCAGGTCGACGTCGCCGCGGTCGCCCGCGCGGTCCACCAGGCCGGCCAGTGGCCCGATGATCTCGGCGACATTGGGTATCAGCAGTTCGGCGTCGGGATGCCGGTAGCTATTCAGCATGTCGACGACCAGCACAGCGGTATCACTCATGGCCTTCTGATACCCGCTGGCCACATATTGACACCGGACAGGCCAGAATGAGGGGACGATGGACTTCTACAACGCCTACCGGCACGGGTTCGTGCGGGTCGCCGCGTGCACTCACCACGCCGCGATCGGTGACCCCGCCGCCAACGCCGACGCGGTGCTGCGGCTGGCGCGCGCCTGCCACGACGAGGGCGTAGCGCTGGCGGTCTTTCCCGAGCTGACGCTGTCGGGTTATTCGATCGAGGACATCCTGCTGCAGGACACCCTGCTGGATGCCGTGGAGGCGGCGCTGCACACCGTGGTGGCGGCCTCGACGGAGCTGCTGCCGGTGCTGGTGATCGGCGCGCCGCTGCGCCATCGGCACCGGGTGTACAACACCGCGGTCGTGGTGCACCGCGGGTCGGTGCTGGGGGTGGTGCCCAAGTCGTATCTGCCCACCTACCGGGAGTTCTACGAGCGCCGCCAGCTGGCGCCCGGCGACGACGAGCGCGGCGCGTTGCGGCTCGGCGGCCCCTTCGAGGGCCACGATGTCCCGTTCGGCCCGGACCTGTTGTTCGCCGCCACCGACCTGCCCGACTTTGTGCTGCACGTCGAGATCTGCGAAGACATGTTCGTGCCGGTGCCGCCCAGCGCCGAGGCCGCGCTGGCGGGCGCGACGGTGCTGGCCAACCTGTCCGGCAGCCCGATCACCATCGGGCGCGCCGAGGACCGGTGCCTGCTGGCCCGCTCGGCCTCGGCGCGGTGTCTGGCCGCCTATGTGTACGCCGCGGCCGGGGAAGGCGAGTCGACGACCGATCTGGCCTGGGACGGCCAAACCATGATCTGGGAAAACGGTGTGCTGCTGGCCGAAAGTGAGCGGTTCCCGCGCGGGGAGCGGCGCTGCGTCGCCGATGTCGACACCGGGCTGCTGCGCGCGGAACGGCTGCGGATGGGCACCTTTGACGACAACCGCCGCCACCACCGGGGGTCGGCGGAGTCGTTTCGGCGGGTGGAGTTCCGGGTGGACCCACCGACCGGCGACCTCGGGCTGCGCCGCGAGGTGGAGCGGTTCCCGTTCGTGCCGTCGGATCCGCAACGGCTGCAACAGGACTGCTACGAGGCCTACAACATTCAGGTCGCCGGCCTGGAGCAGCGGCTGCGGGCCCTGCACTACCCGAAGGTGGTGATCGGCGTCTCGGGGGGCTTGGACTCCACGCACGCGTTGATCGTCGCCGCCCGCGCGATGGACCGGGAAAACCGGCCGCGCAGCGATATCCTGGCGTTCACCCTGCCGGGCTTCGCGACCGGGGAGCGCACCAAGGGCAACGCGATCGCGTTGAGCAAGGCGTTGGGTGTGACCTTCGAAGAGATCGACATCCGCGACACCGCCAAGCTGATGCTGACCGAGATCGACCACCCGTTCGGTCGCGGTGAAGCGGTGTACGACGTCACCTTCGAAAACGTGCAGGCCGGGCTGCGCACCGACTACCTGTTCCGGATCGCCAACCAGCGCGGCGGCATCGTGCTGGGCACCGGTGATCTGTCCGAACTGGCGCTGGGCTGGTCCACCTACGGCGTCGGCGACCAGATGTCGCATTACAACGTCAACGGCGGGGTGCCCAAAACCCTGATCCAGCACCTGATCCGGTGGGTGATCAGCTCCGGGCAGTTCGACGCCGAGGTGTGCCGGGTGCTGCAGTCGGTGCTGGACACCGAGATCACCCCGGAGCTGGTCCCGGCGGGCGAGGACGAGGAGATCCAGCGCAGCGAGGACACCGTCGGGCCCTATGTGCTGCAGGATTTCTCGCTATTCCAGGTGCTGCGGCGCGGATTCGGGCCGGCCAAGATCGCGTTTATGGCCTGGCACGCCTGGCGGGACGCCGGTCACGGCAGCTGGCCGCCGGGTTTCCCGGACGACGAGCGGCCGGCCTACCCGTTATCGGAGATCCGGCGCTGGCTGAAAGTCTTTGCGCAGCGCTTCTATTCGTTCAGCCAGTTCAAACGCTCCGCGGTGCCCAACGGGCCCAAGGTGTCGGCCGGCGGTGGCCTGTCACCGCGCGGGGACTGGCGGGCACCGTCGGATATGTTGGGGCGGATTTGGGCCGACGAGATTGACCGGGAGATCCCGGAGCGATAGGAATCACGGAATCGGGCAGGGGGTCAACGCTGATAGGGTCCGGGCAGGGCGGCGCGGGGCAGCAGATGGCCGGCCATCGCCGCCAACAGTGGCTTGGCGGTGGTAACGCCGTCCGGAACGACCTGGTCGAGCGCGAAGAGGTGAAACCGGTAGCGGTGCGGCCCGTGGCCGGGGATCGGTCGCGGCCCGGCGTAGCCGCGGCGACCGAACGCTGCTGGGATGAAGCGCATTCCCGCGTTCCCGGGTGCCAGCGCGCCCGTTGCGACGCCGTCGAGGCTCGGGTCGAGCACGGCGATGGTGTGCAGCAGCGGGCGGGGCAGCGGCACGTCGATGTCGTCGAGGATGAGCACCAGCTGCCGGGTGTGCGGTGGTAACCCGGCCCACGACAGCGGGGGAGAGACGTTGTCGCCCACACCGTCTCCCGCGCTGGACCGCGGCATGGCCGCGCCGTCGGAAAACGCGATGCTGGTGACGGTCAGGGTTTCGGGCGCGGCGAAAGCGGCACCGGCCAACGGGCTGCGGTGGGCACCGGCGCGAACCCGGCGCAGCACCCGCCCCAGCACGGCGCTCATGCGCCGCTCCCGGCGCCGCGCATCGTTACCGCGCTGGACCGCAGCGCCTCGCCCAGTTCGGCGGGCAGGTAGCCCTGGGCCGCCAGCCGCGGCAGCACCCCGCCGCTGGCGATGATGTCGAGGATGAGGTCGGGCAGGGTGGGCACCGTCCCGGACGCCCCGGTGGTGTCATTGCGCCAGCGCCCGGTGCCCAGATTGAAGCTGCCGACGTCGCCGTCGCGAAACACCGTGGCGGCCTTGGGCACGGTCATGGCCGGCAGGCCCGCATTGACGGCGTTGCGGAAGAACAACGAGTTGAATTCCTCGGCCACCAGGCCAGCGACACCGAGTTCGGTGAACAGCGCCGCGACCGGCCGCGACGAGCCCAGCCCGAAGTTGCGGCCGGCCACCACGATATCGCCGGGCGACACCTGCTCGGTCCAGCCGGGCCGCACCTGGTAGAAGACGTGCTTGGCCGCCTCCGGCGGGTCCATCTTCATCGCGAACGCCGGATACATGGCGTCGGTGTTCAGGTTGTCGCCGAACACCCACACCCTGCCGGTGATGGTCAGCGTCATCCGGTCACGCTCCTTGCGTCGGTGATGTACCCGGCGATCGCCGAGGCGGCCACGGTCGCCGGGGAGGCCATGAAGATCTGCGCGTCGGGGCTGCCCATCCGCCCGGTGAAATTGCGGGTGCTGGAGGTGATGCACACCTCGCCGGGGCCGAGCACGCCCATGTGATAGCCGAAGCAGGCGCCGCAGGTGGAGTTGGTCACCACCGCGCCCGCATCGGCCAAGTCTTGCAGATAACCCAGCCGCATCGCCTCCCGATACACCGCCTGCGACGCGGGAGTCACCAGTAACCGGACCCCGGGGGCGACGGTGTTGCCGCGCAACACGTTCGCGGCGATTTTCAGGTCTTCGAGCTGGCCGTTCGCGCAGGACCCGATGAACGCCTGGTCGATCTTTTGCCGCTCCAGCGCCGAGACCGGCAGCCCGTTGCGGCTGACGGTGCCCGGCCGTGCCACGTAGGGCTGCAGCGCGGCCAAATCGATGTGCCGCACCTCGCGGTAGGTTGCGTCGGGATCCGCGGCGGCGGCCGTGTATCCAGTGACGCCGCGGTCGTCGAGGAACGCGGTCAGCACCTCGTCGGCCTCGAAGGTGCTGAAATCGGCGGACACTTCGGCGCCCTGGGTGGCGATCGTGCGCCGGTCGTGCATGGGGATGCTGCCCAGACCGGGTCCGCCGAACTCCAGGTTCAGGTTGGCGGCATCGCCGTAGGCGTCGGCGATGTGCAAGAAGATGTCCTTGCCGCTCACCGTGTCCGGTTTGACGCCGTCGAGCTGGTACCGGATGGTCGGGGCGACCTGAAACCAGGTGGCACCGGTGCACATGATCGAATACACCTCGGCGGGACCCAGGCCACGGGCTGCGGTGTTGTAGGCGCCGGCCGCGCAGGTGTGAGAGTCGGTGCAGGCCAGGATTTCTCCGGGCCGGGCCAGGCCGTTCTCGGCGATGACTTGATGGCAGATGCCGTGCCGGCCGACGTCGTAAAACCGCGTCACCCCGAAGTCGGCGGCGAACTTGCGGGCATGGGAGCCGCCGGCGGCGTCCTTGATGGTGGGGGCGGGCACCGCGTGATCCATGATGACGGCCAGCTTGTCCGGGTCGTGGATGCGGGTGGGCGGAATCCACATGGTGGCGAACTGCAGGTCGATCAGCACCGTCATGTCGACGTCGACCACCACGGTGTCGCCGGCCGCGACGGTATCCAGCCCGGCCTTGCGGGCCAGGATCTTTTCGATGACGGTCATGCCCATGAGGCGGCCTCCGGGTGTGCGTACTTGGTGTCGAGCGCCAACCATTCGGCCATGCCCACCAGGTTGAAGAAGTCGGCCGGGCCGCTCGGCAGGTAGTCGGCGGCGTTGCCGCCCCGCAGCTCACACAGCGCTTGCAGCATGCCCACGGTGGCGCGGGTCAGCAGATCGCCGGGATGGATGGCGATCGCGTACCCCAACGCCTGCAGGCGCGCCGCCGAGGCCAGCGGCGTCATCCCGCCGAGCACCAGGTTGATCAGCAGCGGAGCCTGGACCTCGCGGGCGATGCGTTCGATCTCGCCGTCGCCCTGCGGCGCCTCGACGAAGATGATGTCGGCGCCGGCCTGCGCGTACCGGTTCGCGCGCTCGATGGCGGCATCCAGACCCAGCGGGGCGCGCGCGTCGGTGCGGGCAATGACCAACAGGTTCTCGTCGGAGCGGGTGTCCAGTGCGGCGGCCAGGGTCCGCTCGAACACCGCGGCGTCGACGACCTTCTTATCCGGCAGATGCCCGCAGCGCTTGGGGAATTCCTGGTCCTCGAGCTGGATCGCGGCCACCCCGGCCTGGTCGTACATCCGCACGGTGCGCACCACATTGACCGGTGCGCCATAGCCGGTGTCCGCGTCGGCGATCAACGGGATGTCGCCGAGCGCGCCGACGATCATCCGGGCCCGTTCGGCCATTTCGGCGGCGGTGACCAGCCCGATATCGGGCAGCCCGAACCCGGAGGCCGCCACCCCGGCGCCGGTCAGATACCCGGCGACGTGTCCGGTGCGTCGGGTCAGCTGCGCGGAGATACCGTCGAAAACTCCGGGCGCGACAATGAGTTCGCGCTGGTCGAGCAACTCGCGCAGCCGTTGGCGCGGTGCTGTCGTGGTCATCGGCGTCCTTTCAGTCCAGCGCACCGGCCACCGGGGCGGCCAGCAGATCGATCAGATTGGAAACGTCGTCGACGTCCTCGAGTCCCACCGTCGCTTTTTCGATCGCGACGGCACGCGCGCGGGCGGTGACCCGGTCGGCCAGCGCGTGGAACTTGGCGACGAGCTCGGCGTTGGTGACCGGATCCCCCGGAGCGCCGTGCGGGGCGACGACGCGAGTCCGGTGCACGGTGCCGTCACGGGTGGTCACCGCCAGGTCGGTGCGGAACTTCTCGGTGAGCGCAGCGTCGGCCAGCGATTCGTCGAGATGCACCGCGGTCCGGCCGATCAGCGACCAGATGTCGTCGGCGTCCAGCCGCTGCGCGCTGAACTGCTCGGGCAGCACCGTGCCGTCCAACAGCGCGGCCGCGGTCGCGTAGCCGATGTTCATCTGCGCGCCGATGGCGGTCAGCGGCCGCTCGGGGACCCACCAGCCATGCTTGTACACGGTTTCGCCGACGGTGATATCGACCGCAGTGATCTCGGCGGGGTCGACCGATGCTCGAAGTTTGCGGGCGGCGTCGATGGGGCCGTGCAACCCGCCCATGGCCGCGTACGACTTGACCATGATGAGGCCGGTCTCCCAGCGTGAGCCGAGCTGGTCGGTCAGCGCGGCGGCGTCCGGGTGGTGGCCCTCACCGAAAACGCTGAGGAACCCGCCGTATTCGCGTTCGAAGACCCGCTTGATCCCGGTGTAGCCGGCCGCCGCCAGCCCCGCGGCGTAGAAGCCGTTGCGGGCCGCGAAGCCGTGGTGCATGCGCTTGCTCATCGCCTCGTACTGGGCGGCCATCAGCCCCGCCGACTGGGTCGCGGCCAGGCCCAGCGCATCCTCCAACTCGGCGGGCGGCAACCCGCGCAGCTTGCCCGACGCCATCGCCGCGGCGTGGGTCCCGAACACCGGCCCCGAATGCCACCCCCGGTCCAGCATCTGGGTGCCGTGCAAGGTGTAGCCGACCCGCGGCCCCACCTCGAAGCCGGCGATGGCCGCCAACAGGAACTCTGCGCCGGTGACGTTTTTCGACTGCGCCGCGGCCGTCGAGAGCAGCGCCGGAATGAGCAGCGAACAGCTGTGCAGCGGCGCAATCGGATGGAAGTCGTCCAGCTCGAAACCTTGAATGAACGTGCCGTTGAGCACCGCCGCCGCCGGTGCGCTGGTCAGCTGCCCGGTGCCGATGACGACGGTGTCGCCGCGGCCCTCCAGGTCCAGGACCGCGCCGGTAGCGACCCGCGACCACGGCAGCTGCGCCCCGATGAGCGCGCAGCCCAGACCGTCCAGCAGCAGGTATTTGGCCCGCTCGGTGATTTCCCGGGGAACGTCGCCCAGGGCCAGGTCGTCCACCCAGGTGGCCAGCCGCCCGGTCGGTCCGTCCGGATCGGTGGCCGCCCGCTGCACTACTCCCGCCGTCATCGGTCCTCCACTCCGCCAAGTTGTATTGTTGTTATAGGTATATAACAACATGGCGGGATCGGCAAGGGGAGTGTGGAACGATGGCCACCATGCAGGAGGTCAGCGACAAGGCCGGCCCGGTGTCGACCGACGCCGGGGTGCCGCTACACCGCCAACTGTTCTTGGTGCTGCACGACGAGATCGCCCGCGGGGTGCTGTCTCCCGGTGGCGCGTTGCCGACCGAGCAGGCGCTGTGCGATCAGTTTGGGGTCTCGCGCATCACGGTGCGCCGGGCGCTGGCCGACCTGGCCGAGCAGGGCTACATCGAACGCCGCCAGGGCGTCGGATCGTTCGTGCGTCCGCGGGCGCCCTCGGGGGCGACGACGGGGGGCTCCTACCTCGACGGTCTGCGGCGGGTCCAGTTCGAGACCAAAGTCGAGGTGCTCGAGCGCGATCTTCGCACCCCGCCGGCCGCGGTCGCCGCCGCGCTGGGCGCACCCGGTGAGGTGCTGCACGTGCTGCGGGTGCGGCGGGAGCGCCGAACCCGCGAACCGCTGATGGTCACCGAGGCCTGGTTACCGGCGGACCTCGCCGACGCACTGACCGCCGCAGCGCTGCGCCGAGAACCGCTCTACGAGTTGTTAGCGGCCGCCGGTGTCGCCGTGGACCGGATGCAGCACGAGATCACCGCGGAGATCGCCGGACCGCGCACCGCGCGCCTGCTGGACACGGCGATCGGCTCGCCGCTGCTGCGGATCAACCGGCTGGCCTTCGTCGCGGGTCTACCGCATCACCAGCTGTCGATCCTGTTGTCGCCGAACCGCAGTCGCGTGCTGATGAGTCAGTCGGCGGCCGAACTGGAAACCGGGGAAGCCTTTGCGGTCGCCCACGACGTGGGTCGGGAATCCGGGCACCGCCGGTAGCGGCGAGGTCAGAACGCGGCGGCGAGGTCCCACACCGGCTTGAGATCGGTCAGCTCGGTCTGCAACGGCCGCAGCGCCACCTCGGTGGCACCGGCGTCGAGATAGCTCTTGAGCTGGCGGGTCACCGTTTGCGCGGTGCCGATCACGGCCAGGTCGGCGGCCTTGGATGCGCCTTCGCGCGCGAGAACCTTCTGATAGGAGGGGATCTGGTCGTAGAACGCGAGGCTGTCGGCGACCGCGGCGCGGACCGCGTCGGCGTCGTCGGTGACCGCCACCGGCACGATCGCGATGATGCGGGGTCGGGGCCGGCCGGCCTCGGCGGCGGCCGCGGTGATCGTCGGGGCGATGAATTCCTCGATGGTGCGCGGACCGGCGAGGTAGGGCAGCGTGCCATCCGCTAATTCACCGGTGACCCGAAGTGCGCGCGGTCCCATCGCCGCAACGTAGATCGGGAACGGTGCCGCCCCGCGCAGGGCGACCGGCATCACCGGCGTATCCACGGCGGTGAGCTGCGCGCCGTGAAAGTCCACGGTTCGCTCGTCGACGATCGCGCGCAACACGGTGAGGTGCTCGCGCAGCCGCTGCACGGTGTTGGCCGCCGAGATTCCGAACGCCCGTTGTTCGATGGCGTTCCCGCCCAAACCCAGGCCGAGGATGAAGTTGCCGTGGGTGGCGACTTGGGCGGTCTGGGCGGCCGCCGCGATCAACATGGGGTGCCGCGGGTTGATCGGCACCACCGACGTCCCGACACCCAAACCGGGCACCGCGGCGCCGATCAGCGCCGCCAACGTGATTGCGTCGAAATCCAACTGCTGTGCCACCCACACCTGGCGGACACCGGCATCGTGGGCGCGGCGGGCCTTGTCGATCGTCTCATCGACGATATTGGCGGAACTGCGGTCCGGAGGGAGTACCACGCTGGCGGGCATGATGCGCATAACCGGATGGCCCCGCCTCACTATTCCCGACTCGGCCCACCCGCGCGGCGCCGAACCGAATCACTCCTTGTCGGACACCTTGTCGGCGATCTGCTCGGCGATCTTCGCGCCCTCGTCGGTGATGTTCTCGCCGCACGCGTCGACGTCGATGACCACGTTGTTGCGCGCCGTCAGCCCGCGCTGGCAGGACCAGCCGCCGGTGCCCTCGGCGACCCGGATCATCGTGTGGATTCCGTCCTGCTCCTCGGCGGTCTCCAGCGACCAGAAATGGTCCGGGTCGTCCGGGTTGTCGACATCACGTTCGTTGATGCGCCGGTTGTCGCACCGCTGCCAACTTTTCGCCTGGTCGGTGGCCGCCTTGTCCGCGGCCAGCGAGTCGTCGAACGACACCACCGACTGGAACACGGCGTGCCGGTAGTCCTCGCGGTCCTCATGCAGTTCTTGGCGCCGCACGGCGCTCCAGTCCGTCCCCGCATACACCTTTTCATCGGTGTTGACCCAGGCGGCCAGGCAATCGTCGTCGGGGGTGTGATTGACGTACATCTTCTCGGCGGATCCGACCACCGTCATGCCACTGGTATCCAGGATGTTGTCGAGTTCGCCCTCGGTGAGCAGCAATCCGCGCAGTGCGCTCGCCGCCAACGGCTCCGGGGCGCGGCCCAGGGTGGCCGCCGGAACGACGGTGCCCCCGGTGGTCGCCGTGCACCCCGTTGCCAGCATCGATAGCGCCACGATGGCCAATATCCGGCGCATGCGCCCCTCCCTGCGGACTGCTGATCGAACAGTAGCAAGACGATGGGGATCGCGGTCCGCCGCACGCCTAAATCACCAGGCGATGCCGTTCAGTTCGGTCACCGCGTCCTCGGGCAGGGCCAGCGCGGCAGCGGCGACGTTGTCGCGCAGGTGCGCCACCGATGAGGTGCCCGGGATCAACAAGATGTTGGGGGAGCGGTGCAGCAGCCAGGCCAGCGCCACGGCCAGCGGAGTGGCGTCCAGCCGGTCGGCGACCGCGCGCAACGTGTCGGACTGCAGCGGGGTGAAGCCGCCCAGCGGGAAGTACGGCACATACGCGATACGCTGCGCGGCAAGCGAATCGATGAGACCGTCGTCGGCCCGACGGGCGAGGTTGTAGTGGTTTTGCACGCAGACTACCGGCGCGATCGATTGCGCCTCGGCGACCTGCTCGGCGGTGACGTTGCTGACCCCGAGGTGTCTGATCAATCCGTCCTGCTGCAGCTGCGCTAGCACCGTGAACGGTGCGGCGATCGAGCCCGGTTCTGGGCTGTCGAACCCGCCGACCCGCAGATTGACCACGTCGAGCACCTCGAGGCCAAGGTTGTCGAGATTGCTGTGAACGGCCTGACGCAGCTGCTCGGGCGCAAGCGCCGTCGGCCACCCGCCGTCGGCGTCGCGTCGTGCCCCGACCTTGGTCACGATGTGCAGCTCGTGCGGGTACGGGTGCAGCGCTTCTTTGATGATCTGGTTGGTGATGTGCGGGCCGTAGAAGTCGCTGGTGTCGATGTGGGTAACCCCCAGCTCGATCGCCTCGCGCAGCACCGCGATCGCGGCGGCGCGGTCGGCCGGTGGACCGAAGACGTGCGGGCCGGCCAACTGCATGGCGCCGTATCCCATCCGGCTGACCGTCAGGTTCTCGGCCATGGTGAACGTTCCACCGGGACGTGTCGTGGTGGGCACCGGTAATCCTCCTGGGTTAGGGATGGGTTAGATGCGTAGCAGGCGTTCGGCGTTGCCGTGGGCGATCTTGGCCCGATCGCCGGGCGACAACGTGGTGCGCTCGAATCCGGCGACGGCCTCCCGAGACGATTCGTACGGGTAGTCCACCGAGAACAGCACCGCGTCGGCGCCGACCTCGAGCACCGCCCCCAGCAGCGTCGCGGGCGAGAACACGCCGCTGTTGGTGAACACCACGTTGCTGCCCAGGTACGCCGACGGCGGCCGCTGCAGCGGGGTCGCGGGGTCGATGGTGGCGTAGCGGGAATCGAGTCGGCTGCGCTGAAACGGCAGGAACTCGCCCATGTGGCCCAGGATCAGCGTCGCACCCGGGTGCCGGTCGAACACCCCGCCGAAGACGATCCGCAGCGCGTGCCCGCTGACCTCGGCGGCCCAACTCCACGCCGCCCCGTACAACTCGGGGCGGCCGTCCAGCACCCGCCAGTGATCGGCGGGCGGGGCGCCGGGATGCAGATACAGCGGCACGCACAGCGATTCCAGCGCCGCCCACACCTCGTCGTATTCCGGCGCGTCCAAATAGCGCCCGCCGGGTCCGTAGACGCAGTCGTTGACCAGCGCCCCGCACAGCCCGAGTTGGGTCACCGCGCGGTCGAGTTCGGCGGCCGCGGCCGCCGGATCCTGCAGCGGCAGCGCGGCAAAACCGCGGAACCGGTCGGGGTGCCGGGCGATGACGTCGGCCAGGTAGTCGTTGGCGAACCGCGCGTTGGCGCGCGCGAGCTCGGGGGTGATGTCGACCTGCAGGCCGGGCACCGTCAGCGACAGCACCTGCACGTCAATGCCGGCCTCGTCCATCTCGGGCAGCCGGTATTCGGTGAAATCGGTCAGCCGTTGCCGGCACCGCTCTTCGAATTCGGGTCTGAACCGCGACAACACCCGCGGCAGGCCGCCGGCCGGCATCGGTTGGCGCTCGGCGAGTTCGGCGATGAAAAACGCTTCCTCCAGGGCGATGTAGCGCATCGGGGACCTTTCGCTGGTCGTGTCGGGTCACCACCCACTCTGCTCGTTGAGCTGCGTATCTGTGAAGTGAATCATTAGCATTATGGATATGCATACTACGCATATCGGTCAGGTGGATCTGAACCTGTTGCCACCGCTGGTCGCGTTGCTGGAGGAGCGGCACGTGTCCCGCGCGGCGACCCGGGTCCGGCTGAGCCAGCCGGCGATGAGCCGTGCGCTGCAGCGGCTGCGCCGCCAATTCGGCGACGAGCTGTTGGTCCGCGGCGCCCAGGGCTACGCGCTGACGCCACGCGCCGAGCGGCTCCGGGCGCAGCTGGCCGCGGTGGTGCCCGGGCTGGAGCAACTGTTCGCCACCGAAACCTTCGACCCGGCCACCGCCGTGCAATCGTTTCGGGTGGCCGCCAGCGATTACATCGTGTCGGCCTTCGGGCCCGCGTTGGTGCAGGCGATCGTGACCCAATCGCCGCAATCGGTGGTCAGCTGCGAGGTCCTCGATGAGCACATGTTCGACAAGTTGGGCACCGGCATGCTCGACCTGGTGATCTTTGGTCGGCCGGCACCCAGCCGGTACCGCAGCCAGTTCTTGTTCGCCGACCGGTTGGTGTGCGTGGTGGCCGCCGAGCATCCGCTGGCCCGGCGCACGTCGGTATCGATGTCGAACTATCTGCGGTGGCCGCACCTGAGCATCGACACCGGCCTGCCCGGCATCGACGGCGAACTCGAGGCACGCGGCACGCCGCGGCGCGTCGCGGTCAGCATGCCGTATCACGTGCCCGCCGCCAGCGTGTTGCCCGGCACCGAGCTGGTGCTGACCATCCCGGCGGGCCTGGCCCCGCAGTTCGCCGACCCCGACCGCACCCGGGTGCTCAACGCGCCGCGCGAGATGGGCGGCCCGGAGTTCTACGCGATTTGGCATCCGCGCCTCGACGACGACCCGTCGCACCGCTGGTTGCGGGAGGTGGTGCGCGGCGTCGCCGCGCCGGACTAGCTGCGGCGGGCGTCGATGGCGGCGGTGTCTGGCGCGCAATCCCCGGCCCCGGGCACCAGGGTGGCCAGGGCGCCGGCCGCGCAGGCCCGCCGCAGCGCCTCGTGGGGGCCGGTGCTCCAGCCGGCGGCCAACACGCCGGCGAACACGTCACCGGCACCGGAGGTGTCGACCGGGTTCACCGCCGGGGCGGGCACCGTGACGTCCTCGTCGGCGCTCACATACCGCGCGCCGCGGGCACCGCGGGTGATGACGCGATGGGGGACCGGCCACCCCCACTGCTCGGCTTCGGATTCGTTGACCACCACCACGTCGGTCACTTCAGCCAGCGCGGCGAGGTCGGTCGGGTCGGCGCCCGCCGGGGAGGCGTTGACGATCACGGTCGCCCCCGCCGCCCGGGCGGTACGCGCGGCCGCCACCGCGGTGGCCACCGGAATCTCCAACTGCACCAACATCACCTCGCAGTCGGCGACGACGGCGCGAGCCTCGACCGTGTCCAGCGCCAGCTGCGCATTGACGCCGGGCGCCACGACGATCGTGTTCTCGCCGGCAGCGTCCACCAGGATCACCGCGGCGCCGCTGGCGCCGGGCAGGGCGACCAGCCCGTCGACGCCCACCCCGTTGGCCCGCAGATGGTCGCGCAGCCGGCTGGCGG
>NZ_MLQM01000085.1:0-21001 GCF_001854525.1 Mycobacterium talmoniae | reverse complement strand
AAAACACACACAAAAGACGCCCGACAGCCACAAAGGAGAAAAAACCAAAGCCCACCCCCACCCCGTCCGGGCACTTCACCCCGCCGGGGTTGCAACCGCCCGCCCAGCTGCGGGCGCCGCAGCCGCCGAAACGCCGGCGCCGGACGTGGCTGATCGCCGCGCTGGTGGCCGTCGTCGCGGTGACCGCGGCCGCGGTCACCGCGGTGGCGCTGATGGGCCGCGGCGAGAAGGAGGCGCCCTACCAGGCGCAGTCCTTCACCGGCGCGTTCGGCACCGTCAAACTCGACCAGCGACCCCGCGCGGTGGCGGCACTGGGGCCCGGGGACGCCGACGCGGTGCTGTCGTTGAAGGTGCAGCCCGTCGTGCTGACCGCCCCGCAGGGGCAGATGCCGACCTGGGAGAAGGATCTGGCGCACACCAACCCCGCGGTGCTGCCGGCGGTGGACCCGGCCGCGATCGCGGCCGCCAAACCCGACGTCATCATCGACAGCGGTGACCTGGACCAGGCCACCTACGCCAAGCTCGCCTCGATCGCGCCGACCATCACCCGGCCCACCGACGCCGGCGCCTCCTGGAACTGGCAGGCGCAGCTGACCTGGATCGGCAAGATCCTCGGCAAGGACGACGCGGCGAAATCGGTGATCGCCGACGCGGCGAACCAGCTGACCCAGGTGCGGATGAAGCACCCGAACTTCACCGGCAAGAGCATCACGGTGATCAACTACACCGGGAACGAAACCACCGTCGCGGTGCGCGAATCGCCGCCCACCGGCTACCTGCAGGGGTTGGGCTTCACCTACAACAGCGCGTTCGAGCGCACCCCCGGCGGCCCGGCGGACATCGTCGTGCAACGCCGGTCCCAAACCGAATACGACGCGTTCAAGACCGACGTCGTCATCGTGTGCCGCAGCGACCCGGCCGCGGGGTCGGGCGGGTTCGCCGGGTTGCCCGGATGGTTCACCGCGGCCAGCGTGACCCTGGTGATCGTGGACAATCCGGCCACCATCGCCGCGCTGAACACCGGCGGTCCGGCCGCCACCGCTTACCTCAACACGTCCCTGGTCGACAGACTCGCCGAGGAAATCCGCTAAGCTTCCGCGGGTTACCGCTGGCTGCCCGAGGGGGGTTCGCATTAGATGGCCGGAAAGCTCTATCGGGTTCCGCGCCGCTGGCCGGCGCTAGTCGGCGCGGCCGCGGCGGGCGCCGTGGTGGCCGGGGTGGCGGCCAGCCTCGGCACCGGATATCTGGCAGGTCACCGCGCCGACGCCGCCGCGCCGGCCACCGTCACCGTCACCGTCACCCCGCAAAAACCACCGCCGCCGGCGCCGCTGCCTACCGCGAAAGCCGACCGGCAAACCTGTAAGGGCTGGGACGAGGCCGGGAAACTCATCAACGAGGCGGCCGATGTGCTGTCGGTGATCCCGCAGGGCACCACCATCTTGGACCCGTCGGTGCGCGACGACCCGGACCGCACCGCGGCCGTCCAGCACGCCGGTGACCTGTTTCATCAGGCTGCCGACGCGCTCAACAAGGCGCTCGCGCCGGGCTCCACCCAGGCCCTCGCCGAGATGGCGCACACCACCGTCGACTCGCTCGGCACGTTATCGACGGCGTACAAGACGTTCGATGAATCCAGTGGCGATGCGATCACCGTGGCCCGCACCACCGCCCACGCGATGAGCGGGTTGTGCAAACGCCTGGTGCCCTAGACAGACGACAACGGCCGCGGCATCATCTGGAGTCTTGCGACTCCGAACAATGCCGCGGCCGCGAGCCGAGCGTGGGATCTACGCGCTAGAGACCCCGCCACGACCGCCGCCGTAGCTGCCCAGCACGGCATCGCGCACGGCCGCGTCCTGCTGCCCCATGGCGTCGTGCTGATCGACCGCCTGCTGTGTCTGCTGGTTGTGTCGGGCGATCCAGTCCTGCAGGTTTTGACCAACGGCCATCTCGACCTGCCGGACCGCACCTGCACCCTGACCACTGAAAACACCGTAGAGGGTACGGAACGCCTCGCTCAGTTCCTGAGTGGCCGCATCCAGCTTCGCCCCATGGCTCGCCAGTTCGTCCAGGTTTCCGTACGCCGCCTTGCCGTAGTGAATCTCATCTGTCATTGCTTCGTCTCCTTAAGATCAGATGTGGTCTGTATTTAGGCGTCGTCGTGCGAGTGGATTTGCTGCACGCCCTCTTCGCTGACGGTGATGAAGTTGAAAAGTCCTTTGGTGATCTCGGACGCTTCATCGTTGTAGCTCATCGACGCGTTCATGTAGCTTCCGTGAGCGCTTCCGCTCCAGTTCGCCGCCATGGCGTGCTGCTCATCCTCGATGCTGCGGAAGATCCTGTCGGCGTTCTCCGCGTGCTGACGTGCGACCCTAAACGCGGCCAAAGCTTCCGGCACGCTGACGGCAAGTCCGCTGTCATTGTCGTGGTCGTTACCGACGGCTGATGAGTGCTCCATTTCGTCCTCCCTATGTTCTGGACTCAAGATTTGTGTCGACCGGAAAGGTACTTTACGTTTCCGACCATCCGGGTGGCATCGCCTGTTGGGCGGCCAACCCTTGCTTGATCATGTCAGCCTCCACCCCCTGAACACTGCTGGTGGTAATCCACTTCCCGCTTGCTGAGAGGGATGGCGCCGCCGTATGCCAACCCGATAAGCCCCCCTCGTTTCTCGAAACGTCCCGTTCTGAGGCGTTCCAGCTGGCAGTCATCGCCCCTGGTCAGCCTTAGCACATGAGGCTAGCAGACTCCCGGACGGGGTTCGCGCGGAAAATTTGGCAACCCCGAAGCCGGGGCCTTTGCCCGCCCCCGGCCTGGCACGGGTCACTGGGGTGCGGTCGGCCGGTGCTCCGCATGCGCGCCGCCACCCTGCTGCTGAGCGGGGGCCTGGGCCTGCCCGAAACTCGGCAATCCTGCTTGCGGCCCGGTCGGTGCGGCCTGCTGGTCGGGATGTGCGGGCGCCCGACCATGAGTCGCGTCTGTCCCATAGTTGCCGACATACTCCGCATAGCTGCCAGCTTGTGATGCGGGGGCCTGCTGCGACTGCCGGGCCGCAGCCTGGTGGGTCTGTTGCGCCTGAGCCGTCCCGGCTCGACGCAGCTCATCGGGCTGCGGCTGCTGCTGGGCGTACTGCCCGTAATACTGGGCCGCCTGCGCGTAGTAGTCCGCGTAGGCGTCGTATTCGGACTGGGAGGCCCGCTGGCCGACGACGCCGGCCTGCAGCATCAACGCAGCCACCGCGGCGACCGCCTGCAGACCGTTGAGCACCACGATGACGGTCAGGGCCCAGCCGGGTCGGCTGCCGTCGGGGGCGGTGATCAAGGTCGACAGCGCGTCCAGAAAACCCGCCGCAGCGAGCGCCGCGATCACCTTGGCGTTCGGTGTCTGCCCGGGTGCCAGTCCGAACGCGGCGAGGAGAGCGGCCAGCACGGCAAAGCGGACACCCCAGCCGATGTCTGCAAGGCCGAGCACCGGGCCGTAACTGACCAGATAGGACGCCAGCCCGAGCGCGACCACACCCAGGCTTAGGTACCGAGGCAACGGTGGTGAAGAGTCCGAGCGAGCCGACGACGGCTGGTAGGCGCCGTAGCCGCCGGTGCGCTCGGCCGAGTAATAGCCCTGATCGCCAGACCGGTAGGACATGTTCACTCCTGAGCTTATAAACCCCTCGTCGGGGCGACCGTGTTTACGCTAACGCACCGCGGCGGGGATCATCGGGTACTTTTCCGCGGGTCCGCTAACTCAATTCGCTGACCTTGTCCATCATCGTGTGCGCGATCTGCAGGGCGCTGATGTCGGGATCACCCGTTCCCACCAGCACAGGTGACTGGTACTCGTTTTGGAAGCCAACCTCAACCTCGACAATGCAGTTCACCCGGATGCCCAAGGCATGCGACGTCATGATCATGTAGCCGTCGCTCGACGTGGTTTGGAAGTTCGCCACCAGTACCGAATCGGCGGCCCGCACGCTAATGATCTTGCGGGTTTGGTTCAGCGTGCCGTCCTGCTTGAAGATGCTCATCGTCTTACCGTCGCAGCCGGCCCACTGGTGGGAGAACGTCCCGAAAAGCTCGTCGGCATCTGCAGCCTTCGCCAGCGCGACGACGCCGGCGTAGACCACCGCCACCTTCACCGGCCGAGTGCTCCGCCCGCTGGCAAAGTCATGCTCGATGAAATTCTTTACGGTCGATCCTCGGTAGGGATTTTGCTGTAACAACCCGACCACCCCGCCGCATTCGCGGGGCGTGTTCTTTGCGGACGCGAAGACACCGTTGGGCATATCGTCGATCCCGCCGAATTTCGGGGGCTCCCTAATGTCGTCCGCCACGATCGACTGGCCGAGTAGTTGAGATAGTTGTCCGGCTTCGGGGAGCACCTGCTGGATGGCTTCCCCGGTCACCGGTCTCGGCACCAGGCCCGCGGCCGGCTTGGCCGTGCCATCCACCCCGCGCACGCAACTCGTCACCAGCATCGCGATCAGCAGCGTGGGTGCAACCCGCCGGATATGGGCAATAACGGACTCACTCACTCCGGAACCTTGGCCACGATCCTGGCGGCGATGTCGCTGGCCTGCGTAGTGATCTCGCCCGGGTGGCAGACTTTGACGTCGGCGAGGATGCTTTCGTGCGTTGCCAGTGCCCGCCCGCATGACAGCGCGCCGCCTCCTAGAGTCATGGTGAGGGTCACCATGTTGCTGTTGACGTGGTTCACTCGGCCGAGGGTCCACTCCTCGGATCTCCACGTGACGGGGCGGTCCGCACAGTCCTGCCATTGATTCGACTGGTTCATGAACACGTAATTGGTTATGTCTGCGGTAGGTAGCGCGACGACCGCCTGGATCACAACCGTGCCACCTTGATCCGGAGCGGCCGATTGGTCCAAGCCCTGTGCGCGTACGGCGGTCCACTTGGTACCGGCATAAGTGGCGACCTGGGCAGGGGTAAATGCGCCAATGCAATCTGTCACCGAGGTGAACTGGCGACTGTCAACCAAGCTGTCGCCGACCGGGCCCCCCTGCAACGGCACGCCCATAATGCTGCTGACCTCGTCGGCGCTGAGCAGGAGACCAGGCAACGCCGTCGCGGGTACTCGTGGCGGCCGACTCGTTGTCGTTGTGGTGGTCGGGGAAGCGGCCTCGGTCGGTTTGGATTTCTCGGATGGCCAGGCGATCGCGGTGATGACACCGGCGGCCACCACCATCACACCGGCCACCACCGCGAGGATCGTGGTGCGGCGACGCCGAGGTTGTGTCGGTGGCGCGTATTTCTGGGGCGGGGTAGGTGTGTGCGGTTGGGTGGGCAGCCCCGGCGGTGCGTAGTAGGCCGGGGCGGCGTGCTGGCTCGACGCCATGCGATGGGTCGGTTCGCTGCCTGAGGCGGGCTGCCGCAGTGCGGCTTTGGCGGCAGCGGCGAGCTCAGCGCAAGTAGCGAACCGGTGCGCTGGGTCTTTGGCCATGGCAGTGGCAATCACACCGTCCAGCGCTGGCGGTAACCAGGGGGCCTGCTCGCTGACCCGGGGTGGGGGTTTGGTCAGGTGGGCCATCATCACCGCGGCCTGTGCCCCGGCAGTGGCGAACGGGGCTTTGCCGGTCAGCATCCGAAACAGGGCGCAGCCCAGCGAATACTGGTCGGCGCGCGGCCCCAGCGGGTCGCCGGCGATCACCTCGGGTGCGGCGTAGGAGACGGTGGCCATCACCTCGCCGGTGCCGGTCAGGCTGGCGTCATCCAATGCTCGGGCGATGCCGAAGTCCCCCAGTAGTACCCGCTCCTCGGGACCGCCCGGACCCGACAACAGAAAGTTCGCCGGTTTGACATCGCGGTGAATCACGTTGCGCCGGTGGGCGTAATCCAACGCTTTGGCAACCTCGCCAACGATGTGGATGGCGCGCTCCGGGGTCATCTTCCCGCTCCGCAGCGCCTCGTCGGCGTCGGTGCCGTCGACGAACTGCATCGCGATCCACAACTGGCCATCCTCGGTTTGGCCGCGCCGATAGATGGGCACGATATTCGGGTGTTCCAGCCCGGAGGCGACGTCGGCTTCCCGGACGAACCGGGCACGGAAGCCCTGGTCTCGCGACAACTCGGCCGACAGCAGCTTCAATGCTTCGCGGCGCGGCAATTCCGGGTTGGCCACCAGGTAGACCGCGCCCATGCCGCCCGCCCCGAGCACCCGTTCCACCCGGTACCCGGCGATCAGTGATCCGACGTTGAGCATGCGGTGTTAATCCTCGGCGTCGAACGACGCCTTGATGTAGCGCATCTCCTCGTCGGTGGCGACCATCGTCACCACCGACGAACCGGCCCGGGTGCTCACCTTGACGGTGTCGGTGTCCATATCGAGCAATTCCAGTGCGACATCGGCGTTCGGGTTCACCGCGGACCGTGGGGGAAGCACCACCATGCTGGTCACCCCGACACGCACCGACTGCTCGGGCACCCCGTCGAACATCTCGACCGAATAGTTGCGCTCGGATCCCGCTTGCATGGCGCCGCGGTTGAAGTCGGCGACCCACAGCAGGTCGTGGTCGTCGACCTCGTCGACCATGTCGCGCCACAGCCCCGGACGCCGGCTGTGCACCAACACCCGCGCCCCCAGCGCCAGCGACCGCAACACCGCCTGCTGGGCCAGGTGCAAGGTGCCGACAATCTCGACCCGGCTGATCTGTGGCCCAAACAGCGGCAACGCCACCGCCCGGCCGTGGTCGTCGGCGCCGATGACCTGACCGCATCCCGACGCCGGAACGGCCAGTTGCTGCAGTTCGGCCTCGCCGGTCGCGAATGCCCAGTGCTCGATTTGCCGCTGCGGCTGCGGCACCGGCAGGCTGGTCGCCAGCGCCGAGAACTGGTATCCGCGCAGGTGGGTCAGGCCGCGCAACGAGATGCGGGCGGGGCCGTGGGTGTCGAACCGGGCCAGCCCGCGGATTTGGGTGAGGTCACGGCCGCCACGGCGCAGCGACAGGCACACCGTGGTGGAGTAGCTGGGAATGGTCCACACCAGGCCGAGTCCCGCGGTGGTGAGCATGGCCGGTTTGATCGCGAAGCTGCGCAACCGGAACCGGCCCTCCCGGCAGGTGCGCCAAGTTTCCTCGACGGTGGCCAGGTTCACCCCGTCGGACAGCTGGTTGGTGGCCTGGCTGATCTCGCTGGCGGTGAGCACCCGGGAACGCAGGCCGGCCTCGGTCAACCGGTTGGCCACCCGCCGGGTCGCGGTGGTGGCGGTCCGCAAAATCCCGTCCCGGCCGCCGCCGCGCCGGCGCACGGCGTCGGCACACCGGGCCGGGTCGAACCGGATGGCGATCCACACGCTGCGCTGGGCGATGGCCGGCAGCGGTCCCAGCACCGCGTCGTACACGGCGGCCACCTCGCTGTGGCCGTGTGAGCGGGCGCCCTGGCTCAGCACGTCGATCGAATCCAGGGTGATGTCGAATTGCTGCAGACAATCGACCAGGGCATGCACTGGAACCGTTTCCCCGGACACCGTCACACCCGGCTCCATGATGGTCAACGCCTGCGGGTTTTCTTCGATTTTCAGCAGCGACAAGAGCGTTTTGCCGTCCCACCGGAAGCCGATCAGCGAGCCTTCCGCCATGGGCACGTCAAAAGGCTCGGCGGGAATCTTTTTCTGAACCCTTTTGCGCCGTTCCCGTGCAAAACCCAGACGCAACGCGATTAACCGTGGCAGCGTCGTTCCGCGCAAGCGGAATACCACCAGCAGCGCCACCGCCAGACCGACCGCGGCCCCCTGCCAGCCCGGGAACCCGATAAGCAGGGCCACCACCAGTCCGACCGCGACCAGCAATTGCAGCAACAGCAGGTCGATGAGCGGCAGCAACCGTTGCGCGCGGATATCGGCCGTGGCCCGCAGTTGGCTCGGCTCCGGCAACTTCTTGCCCCGACGACGGGGCTCCACGGCACGACGACCAGGCACAGTCGGCTTCCTAATTCGCTGCGTGGAGGTCACAACTTTGTGTGCCGTTACCCCCGCGACCCTGTTGTACGCTACCGATGCTTCGGTACGGGACCGATGCTGATGGGAGCGGTGATGCCAGCGCAAGTTACCACGCGCGCACAGGTCAACGGGTATCGGTTCCTGCTGCGGCGTCTGGAGCACGCCCTGATCCGCGCCGACTCCCGAATGATCCACGACCCGATGCGCGGCCAAATCCGGTCGCTGATGGTGGGTGTGGTCATGGCGGTCCTTATCACCGGGGCCTGCGGGGTGCTCGCGTTCTTCAAACCGAGCCCGAATATCGGGAATGCACAAATACTGCTCAGTAAATCCAGCGGCGCGCTATTCGTGAAGATTGGCGATCGTGTCCACCCGGTGCTGAATGTGACATCGGCCCGGTTGATCACCGGGCAACCCGATACGCCCAAACAGGTCGACGACAAATGGCTAAATGACACGCCCCGCGGCCCGATGGTGGGAATCATCGGGGCCCCGGCCAGCATCCGCCCGGGCGACGATCTGGGGAAGTCGTCGTGGACGGTGTGCGATACCGTGCAGACCCCCGACGTCGCCAAGGGCACCGGCATGGCCGGCTTAGAGACCACCGTCTTGGCGAACGATCCGGTGCTCAACGACGACATCCGCGCCGCCACACCCGCCCAGATGGTTGCCGCCACCGACGGCAAGACGGTGTTTTTGATCTACAACGGGGTGCGGGCCCCGGTCGACCCGCAGGATCCGATCGTCGTCAACGCATTGCACCTGCAAGGCACGCTTCCGCGCCCGATCTCACCGGGCCTGCTCAACGCGTTCCCACTGGTTCCGCCGATCCGCCCGGTGGTGATCAGCGGGGTCGGTGACACCATCCCGTCGGTTCCGCCGGCTTATCGGGTGGGCTCGATCATTAAGACCGTCGATTCCAAGGGCGAACAGCTCTACGTGGTGCTGCGCGACGGGCTGCAACCGGTCTCGGCGGCCACCGCCGACATCATCCGCTACAGCAACCCCGAAATCCCCACGGCGGGGACTCAGGAGGTCGCGCCCGCGGTGGTGAGCGGCGTACCGGTGGTGCATGAGCTGCCGGTCGACCACTATCCCACCGTGTCGCCCGAGATCGTCAACCTGGAGCCGGAACGGGTGATGTGCATGTCCTGGCAGCGCGCCAACACCGCTGCGCAGGCCACCACGCGGCTGCTGGTCGGCCATCGTCTCCCGCTGCCGAGCGGAGCGCAGCCGGTCCGGCTGGCCACCGCCGACGGCAACGGCCCCGGCCTGGATTCGGTGTATCTCAAACCGGGCAGCGGGGAGTTCGTCCAAGCCACCGGGGGCGATGTGGACAGCCGCGCCACGGGCCGCCTGTTCTATGTCTCCGACACCGGGCTGCGTTACCTCATCAAGGATTTGCCGACCGCCGCCGCGCTGGGCGTCACCGGCGTCAAAGACCCGGACAGCGATGCGCAGCTGCCCCAGTTCGCGCCCTGGCCGGTGCTGTCGCTGTTGCCGCCGGGCCCGGAGCTTTCCCAGGAGGCGGCGCTGGTCGCCCATGATGGCATGGCCGCCGACCCGACCGGGTTGAAGGTGGATCCGCCCAAGCACTAAGGCTCAGATCCGCAGCTCCCGGAACATCGCGTACAGCCGGATGATCCAGCAACACAGCGGGAACACCAGCGCGATCGCGACGTACTCCAGGATCTCGACCTGACGGCGCATCACCGGGGAGAACTCCAACCGCGGCGCGATTACCCCGCAGGCCACCGCCAGTGCCAGCAGCAGCACCAACGCCAGGGTGGCGTTCAGCTGCCAACCCTCGACGCAGGCCGCGGTTTTGACGATCGCCATCAGCGCGACCGCCAACCCACCGCCGATGAGGGTGGCCGACTGGACCAGATCGTGGTGGCTGCGGCCGCGCAAACACAGCACCGTCGCCACCACGAACGCGAACGCGACCCCCTGCCAGTAGAACCCTGCGCTGACGTCGACGGCCAGGTAGCACCCCACAAACGCGGTGATCGCCGCCGCGACCAGAATGCCGGTCAGGTACTGATTGGCCCGGCGCACCCGGGCGATCATGCCCTCCTCGGTGGGGATGATCTGCTTGCCGACGGCCTGGACCCCCTCCACGGTGGTGCCGCCCTGGGTTTCGATGTCGTCGAGCGGTTCGCCGGCCGTCGGCACCCGCGGGATCGGCAACTTCGACAGCAGGATCGTCACCCGCGGCGACAGGTACACCACCACCACCGACACGGCGGCCATCACGGCGCCGATCGCCCGCGGGGGCGGGTCCCACAACAATTCCACCGTCGCGCCCACCCCGCCGATCGCCGCCAGCGCGACCACGGTCGTATGCAGCGCCCGCCCGCGACCGGACAGCAGCACCACCACCAGCGACGTCAACCCGGTCAGACCGAACGCCATCGGCAGCGCCTTGACCCCGAAACCGTCCGGCACCACATACAGCGAGCCGCCGAAGACCAGCGGGGTGGCCGCCGCAGCCACCCACTCCGAGCGCCGGGCGCCCGACGAGCGGTAGGCGAACACACACGCGATGATCACGCCCAGCACCCCGAGGCCCAGCGCGGTCGCGGGTAGGTACACGGTGTCGGCGTGCCCGGGCAACAGCAGCGCCGCCGTCACGGCGGCGGCCAATCCCACCCCGAAGCAGATGACCAGCCGGGCGTCGCGGGACAGCCAGCCGGCCACCGGGTTTTCCGATTGTTCGGCGATGTCCTCGACGTCATCGAACAGCAGCGGGCTGACCGGCTGTCCGATCTCCCGGAGCACCAGCAGCTCACCGTCGTACACATGGGCCTCGGTCAGCGATCGGCTGGGATCGATCGCGTCGGCGCCGAGCCGGGCCAGGGTCCACTTCCCCTCGGTGGTATCGAACTCGATACCGGCCAACTCGGGTCGGATGGCGATTTGCTCGTTGGCGATATCGACGACGTCGTCGATGAAGTTGCCGATGCTGACGTTCGGCGGTAACCCCACGTCGATCCGCAGCCCGCCCACCACCAAGGTGACGCGGCTCAGCTCCAGTTCCGGCTGGGATTCCGCGTCAAGTTCGGACAATGACGGCGGTAGAGTCAACGCAATCGGCCTCCTCCGGTGCACTTGCTTGCCTGCGACAATACCCGGGGATGCCGCACGTATTGGTCGGCGAGTTCACGGGAGAAACCAGCGGTGAGTACCGAACCCTTTCCGCGCCGGTTGCGGGTCTCGCTGCCGCGGATGCCTGGCGGCGAGGTCAACCTGCAGCCGCCGCCGGAGGTGCCCCGGGTGATTCCGGGCAACCTGCTGATGAAGCTGATGCCGTTCGTGATGATCGTTGCCGTCGTCGGGATGATCGCGCTGATGGTGACCGTCGGCGGCCGGGATCTGACCAAGAACCCGATGTTCCTGGTGTTCCCGATGATGATGATCATGTCGATGGCCGGCATGTTCATGGGGGGCGGCGGCCGGCAGGGCAAGGCCGCCGCCGAGCTCAACGAGGAGCGTAAGGACTACTTCAGCTACCTGGCGAACCTGCGCGACGAGTCCGACGTGACCGGCGAGCAGCAACGCACCGCGCTGGAGTGGAGTCACCCGGATCCGCGGGCGTTGGCCGACGTGGTCGGCACCCGCCGGATGTGGGAACGCCGCCCCTCCGACCCGGACTTCTGCCACGTCCGCGTCGGTGTCGGAACGCACCGGCTGGCGACCCGGCTGCTGGCCCCCGAGACCGGCCCGCCCGAGGACCTCGAACCGGTGTCCACGGTGGCGTTGCGCCGCTACGTCAAGACCCATTCGGTGGTGCACGCGCTGCCCACCGCGGTGTCGCTGCGGGCTTTCCCGGCCATCACCTTCGAGGGCGACCGCAAGCTGGCCCAGCAGCTGGTGCGGTCCATGGTGTTGGAGCTGTGCTCATTCCACGGGCCCGACCACGTACAGGTCGCGGTGGTGACCGCCAACCCGGACGGGGAGAACTGGAGCTGGGTCAAGTGGCTGCCGCATGCCCAACACGACACCGCCCGCGACGGGATGGGCCCGATGCGGCTGCTGTTTCCGACCCTGGCGCTGCTGGAACGGTCGCTGGACGCCGACCTGGGCCAGCGGGGCCGGTTCGCCCGCAACGCCGAACCCACCCAGGGCCTCAAGCAGCTGGTGGTGGTGCTCGACGACGGGTACATCACCGGCGATGAGCGGTTGATGACCGACGCCGGGCTGGACAGCGCCACGATCCTGGACCTCAACGGCCCGGCCGACGGGCTGGCGGCGCGGCGGGGCCTTCAGCTGGTCGTCGAGGGCGACGACGTGGGAGCGCGGACCGCGGTCGGGGTGGAGCGGTTCGCCACCCCGGACACCATCACCGTCGCCGAGGCCGAGGCCACCGCGCGGCGCATCGGTCGCTACCGGCTGGCCAGCGCCGCGCATATGGTCAGCCTGGAGTCGGACACCCGCGCCGAGGACCCGGGCTTGATGAGCCTGTTGAAGATCGCCGATGCCGCCGAGATCGTGCCCGAGCAGGTGTGGCGGCGACGCACGCCGCGGGAACGGCTGCGGGTGCCGATCGGCTACACCCCCAACGGCTTGCCGCTGGAGCTGGATATCAAGGAGTCCGCCGAGGCCGGCATGGGTCCGCACGGATTGTGTATTGGCGCGACCGGTTCGGGTAAATCGGAATTCCTGCGCACCCTGGTGCTGTCGATGATCACCTCGCACTCTCCGGATGCGTTGAACCTGGTGCTGGTCGACTTCAAGGGTGGCGCCACCTTCCTCGGCTTGGACGGGGTACCGCACGTCGCGGCGATCATCACCAACCTGGAAGACGAGCTGATCCTGGTCGACCGGATGCGTGACGCCCTGGCCGGTGAGCTGAACCGTCGCCAAGAATTGCTGCGCAAGGCCGGCAACTTCCCCAACGTCAACGAGTACGAGCGGGCGCGGGCCAACGGCGCCGAACTGGACCCGCTGCCGGCGTTGTTCGTCATCGTCGACGAGTTCTCCGAGTTGCTGTCGCAGAAGCCGGATTTCGCGGAGCTATTCGTCATGATCGGCCGGCTCGGCCGGTCGCTGCACGTGCACCTGCTGCTGGCCTCGCAGCGCCTGGAGGAGGGCAAGCTGCGCGGGCTGGATTCGCACCTGTCCTACCGGATCGGGCTCAAGACGTTCTCGGCCGGCGAGTCCCGCAGCGTGCTCGGCGTGCCGGACGCCTACCACCTGCCCAGCGTCCCCGGCTCGGCGTACCTGAAGTGCGATGCATCCGAGCCGATTCGGTTCAACACCTGCTACGTCTCCGGTGAATACGTCCGGCCGCGTCGGGCCGCCGCCCAGTCCGGCGGTCGGGTCAAGCAGCTGGGCGCGCTGGCCCCGAAGCTCTTCACCGCCACCCCGGTGAAGAAGGACGACCCGCCGCCCGCGCCGCCACAACTCGATGAGGTTGTGCTCGACGACGAACCGGCCACACCGTCGGGGCCGACTAAGACGACGTTGCTGGACATGGTGGTGTCCCGGCTGCGCGGACACGGCCGGCCCGCCCACGAGGTGTGGCTAGACCCGCTGGACGAAAGCTGGGCGGTCAACCGGCTGCTGCCGGCGTCGAACTGGGACGCCCCAGAGAACGTCAACGGCCGGTTGTGGATGCCGATGGGTCTGGTCGACCGCCCCTACGATCAGCGTCGCGACGTGTTGATGGTCGACTTGTCCGGCGCCCAGGGCAATATGGCGGTGGTCGGCGGTCCGCAATCGGGCAAGTCCACCGCGCTGCGGACGCTGATCATGTCGGCGGCCGCCACCCACACCCCCGAACAGGTGCAGTTTTTCTGCCTGGACTTCGGTGGCGGCACGCTCACCAGCCTGGTCAATCTGCCGCATGTCGGCGGGGTGGCCGGCCGGATGGACGCCGACGGCATTCGCCGCACCGTGGCCGAGGTGTCGGGCGTGCTGCGGGCTCGGGAGCTGCTGTTCCGCGATCTGGGCATCGAGTCGATGCAGGACTTCCGCCAGCGCAAGGCGCGGCTGGCCACGCTGCCGCCGGAGGTGGCCGCCCAGGATCCGTTGAGCCGGGACAAGTTCGGCGACCTGTTCCTGGTGATCGACGGCTGGGCCTCGATCCGCAGCGACTTCGAGATGCTGGAGCCGACACTGCAGGCGCTGGCGATCCAGGGCCTGTCCTACGGGGTGCACCTCGTCATCTCGGCGACCCGCTGGTTTGAGATCCGGGCGGCGGTCAAGGACATGCTCGGCACCCGCATCGAGTTGCGGCTGGGTGATCCGCTGGACAGCGACGTCGGTCGCAAGTTCGCCGAACTGGTGCCGGTCGGCCGGCCGGGCCGCGGTATGACCGCGCAGCGACTACACATGTTGATCGCGCTGCCCCGGCTGGACTCCAGCTCCGGCGTCGAAGACCTGCCGACCGGGGTGTCGGCGTCGGTGGAGGCGGTGCGGGCGCACTACGGCAACCGGCAAGCCCCGCGGGTGCGAATGCTGCCGCACAGCGTGGACCGGGAGGCTGTGGTGCGGGCGGCGCGGAACGCGGGAATGCTCAGCAAGTCGCGGATCGCGATCGGTATCAGCGAAGAGGAACTGCAGCCCGTCGTCCTCGATTTCGACGCCCAACCGCATCTGGTGGCGTTGGCCGACATCGAATGCGGCAAGTCCGGGCTGCTGCGCAATATCGCCGCCGGGGTGATGGAGAACGCGACCCCCGAGGAAGCCAAGATCATCCTGGTCGACTTCCGCCGCTCCCTGCTGGGCGTGGTCGACAACGACTACCTGGGGGGCTACGCCACCGCGTCGCAGTCGTGCGCGGAGCTGATGAAGGCGCTGGCGGAGTCCTTGGCCCAGCGCCTGCCACCCAGCGACATCACCCAGCAGCAGCTGAAGGATCGCTCGTGGTGGTCGGGACCGGACTTGTTCGTGATGATCGACGACTACGACCTCATCTCGGGTACCGGGCTCAGCCATCCGCTCGGGCCGCTGGTCGAATACCTGCCACAGGCGCGTGATATCGGCCTGCGGGTCATCGTCACCCGGCGCAGCGGCGGCGCGGGCCGGGCAATGATGGACCAGTTCATCGGGCGGCTGCGGGACCTGTCCTGTAACGCGCTGGTGATGAGCGGGTCCAAAGAGGAGGGTGCGCTGTTCGGGCACAAAGCCACCCAGATGCCCCCGGGCCGGGGCATGTTGGTCTCGCGCAGCATGCGAAGCGGGGTAATTCAGTTGTCCAGGATGCCTGACCTGTGAGCGGCCTCAGCGAACTCGACGAGGTTCGGGTGATCTCGGCCGCGCCCGAACGTATCCGGGTGTCGGTATTCGGTGGCCGCACCCAACTGGATATCGCGCTGCCGCTCGACATCCCGGTGTCGGGCTTCGTCCCGGATCTGGCCCGGCTGGTCCGATCCCGCGACGTCCCCCACGACGACGAGGACCCCGCAGCCAAGGACCAGCGGCGCACCTTCTGGGTGCTTAGCCGGTTCGACACCGGCGCCGAGGTGCGCCCAGACCAAACCCTGCGCGAAGCCGGGGTGGTCAACGGCCAGTTGCTGCGGTTGTCGTCGCGGCGGGCGCTATCCCCGCCCACCCTGTACGACGACGTGGTCGACGCCGCCGCCCGGCTCAACAAGGCGGCGTACGCCGCGTGGGACGCCCGGTCCGCGCGCTGGCTAGCGTTCGCCGGCACCCACCTGGCTGCCGCCGCCTTCGCGTTCTGCCTGGTCCACCCGGCATTCGCGGCGCAGCGTGCGGTGATCGTCGGGGTTGCCGCAGTGGTGGCGGTGGCGCTGGCTGGGGTGGCTGCCGTCGCCCACCGCTCCTACGGGCTCGACGATGTCGCCGCTGTGATGGGCTGGGCGGCGATCCCGATCACCGCGGCCATCGCCTGGGTAGTCCTGACCCGGTTTGGGAACTACGGGGTGGCTGCAGCCTGCGCCGTGGTGCTTGTGCTCAACTTCGTCTACTACCGGGTGATCGGAACCGGGCACTGGGCGTATGTGGCCACTTCGGTGGTGGCCGGGTTAGGCGGTGTTGCGGTACTGAGCCATGCGGTTGGCCTGCGGGTCGATGTCGTGTGCGTGACATTGGCGGTGACCGCGACGTTGACCTGTTTGGTGATTCCGCGGTTGACGGCCCGGCTCGACCGCTTCGAGACACCAACGGTTAACGCAGATGCGGACCGGGACGAGTACGCCTTCGAGAACCCCTTTGAATCGCCGGCGTCGGCGAAGCCCAGCCGCGATGACGATTCCGGTGCGGCGATGCCGACCGCGGAAGCGGTGTGGGCCAAGGTGCATTCGGCGGCATTAACCCGCTCGGCGCTGTTGACGGGTCTGGCGGCCACGGCCGCCGCGGCCAACGCGGTGCTGCTGCGCGACGCCGGGGTTGTCCGCTGGGCGGCGTTCGCCTTCGCATTGACCTGCTCGGCGGTGCTGGGCTTGCGCAGCCGCGTTCCGGACACCTGGGTGGAACGCGCCGGGCTGGCGGTGCCGGCCGTCGTTCTGGTCGCCATCACCTGCGCGATAGCACAAAACGGGTTGGCACCGATCCCGGTGGTCGCGCTGGGGGTGGTGCTAGCCATCGCAGTCGGCGCCGTGGTGGCCGGTTTGAGCGCGTCCGGCGGCAGGTTGCAGCGGCCGGCGACGCTGCTCGCCTACCTGGAGTATGTCGGGGTTGCGGCGCTGCTCCCGCTGGCGCTGTGGGTGGTCGGCGTCTACGAGAGACTGGGTCCGTGGTGGTGAGGTCCGCCCGGCGCTGCGCTGCGGCGGTGGCCGTGCTGACGTTCGTGGCGGGGGCCACGCCGCCACCGGCGTCGGCAATTACGCCACCGGTGGTGGAACCCGGACCGCCGCCGACCGGGCCGGTCGGGCCGCCCGAGCCCACCGAGCTCAAGCACACCTGCGGTATCCCGACCGGGCTGTTGGCGCATACCGACTTTTCCGTGCAAACCAGCGCTGAGGCCATGCTCAACTACACCAGCGCCTGGCAGTTTTCCCGCGGCGCCGGCCAAAAGGTTGCCGTGATCGACACCGGGGTGAACCGGCATCCACGGTTGCCGGCATTGGAAGGCGGGGGCGACTACGTCTCCAACACCGACGGACTGCAAGACTGCGACGCGCACGGCACGCTGGTAGCAGGCATCATTGCCGGCACACCCAGCCCCCTCGACACCTTCGCCGGCGTCGCACCCGAGGCGACCATCCTCTCGATCCGACAGAACAGCCGTGTCTATGGCGTTGAGGGCGGTGGCGGTGAACAGCGGAACGACCCGGATGCCATCTCCCCCGGCTACGGCAGCACGTTGACGCTGGCGTATGCCATCACGCGGGCTGTGGACCTGGGCGCAACAGTCATCAACCTCTCGGAGGTGGCCTGCACTCCGGTTGCCGCGCCACCCCACGACGCAGCGTTGGGCCGTGCAGTGCGCAACGCGTTCGAGCGCAACGTCGTAGTGGTGGCCGCCGCCGGCAACGTCAGCAAGCAGGGCGGGCAGGGAATGTGCACCACCCAGAACACCATGACCGATCCCAACCTGCCTGTGGAAAAAGCTTGGGATTCGGTGACCACGATCGCCAGCCCCGCCTGGTTCTCCGACTATGTGTTGGCCGTCGCCGCGGTGACCCCGGCGGCCGAACCGGCGGATTTCAGCCTGCACGGGCCCTGGGTTGATGTGGCGGCCCCCGGCGAACGCATCACATCGCTGGACCCCTATAGCCCCGGGCTGACCAACGCCGAGCCGGATTCGCAAGGCGTGCTGTCCCCGGTTAACGGGACTAGCTTCGCGGCGCCGTTTGTCTCCGGCCTGGTGGCGTTGGTCCGGTCCCGGTTTCCGGAACTGAACGCCGGTCAGGTGATGGACCTGATCAAACGCACCGCACGGACCCCCGGCGCCGGGGCTAACGCCGCCACCGGGTATGGAGTGATTGACCCGATCGCGGCGCTGACCTACGAGGTTCCCGCTCCTAATGAATTGCCTAACCCCCACGCCGGAACACCCATTCCCGGGCGGGCTCACCCCGACCCGGCAAGTCAGCGGGCACGGATCATCGTGTTCTCGGTGGCGGCCGGCAGCGTGGTACTGATGGGGGTGGCGTGGGCGCTTGCGCTGACCCGCCGCCGGCGGCACCCCGAAGCCTCCGACGCGGAAACGGATACACCGGATTACTCGCTGTAGCGGAGGGCTGTTGCCGTGATCCAGACGGTGGGGCGGTGGACTGTGTTTTCCGCCACAGCGCAGCCAGCAACTCCCGCGGCCTACGCCCGTCACACCAGCCGCTTAGGCCGCGGAAGGTCACGTCGAGGCGGGCAAGCAACCCGGAAATTCGCGTCGTGAGGCCGTCGAATGTGTGGGAGCCTCGAATTGGTAAGCCGTGCCCAACGCTACGTACCATAACGGCATACATGCACCTCGGTACCGAAAGGGGGGACGTTGCCCAAGCAAAGGCCTGCTGAGGATGACCGTGGGTCGCTGGCGCGTCCGCCCTGGCTGCCTGAAGAGAGTCAGCGTCGGCGGGTGCGACTCGGGCGCGGACGGCAAAAAGACCAGGCAGCAGCCGGTAACGAGTCGGCGGAAGTAGGCGACCAAAAGCCAGCTAATGGGCGTGGGCGGACGGGCTCCAAGGAGCCGGTCGGTTGCCAAGATCCGCCCCCTGGCGCACCCACAGCTACCGACGAGGCGGATTCCGCGCCCGCAGCGGAAACACGACCCAAGCGGGTCCAGGTGGCCTATGACCGCGGGGTACGCGTCCCACGCCGGACCCCGATACCGGAGCAACAATCCGCAGAGCCGGTCCGAGAGCCGGTTACGCCTCCGCCGAGCCCCCCCAAACACGCCCTGGCGGCCGACGAAGAGTCGTCCACAGAACCGGCCCCGCCTGGCGAGGGGTTCCAACCTGCCCCCGAACCCGAGGATCCGTGGGCGCACTATGGTGCGGTCCAGGAAGCACTCGTGCAGGACGCAACCGACCAACCGACCGAATCCGCGGCCGACGACGACGCGGCGGACGTCCCCGACTCGCCGGAATCTCCTGCGCTCGCGGCAGACGAGGAGGGGCCACCGACTCTCGACGATGGCGCGGCTACCGAATCACCATGGGAACCGAAGCCGCCGCCGGAGTTGGCCTCCTGGTTGGAACCCCACGCCCTGGCTGCTGAGCAATCGGCGGCCGAGCCGGCCGCCGAACCGGACCTTGGGGTCGTGCCAGAGTCAGATCTGGCGCCGTCGCTTCCCGAGTCCACACCGCCGGGCCCCGATGCGCTCGTGGCGTCTGAGACCGAGCTACCCACCTCCGACGCAGCCGTTCCTGGGTACGCGTCGCAACCGGAGCAAGAACGGTGGCTGGAGGCCGCGCAGTCGGATCCAAACGCGCTAACGCCGGATTCCGACGCAGTCGTCCCCGACCCGGCGCTAGTGGAACTCAGCCCGCTGCCCGAGGTTGAGCTACCCGCAAATACCGAAGCGCAGCCAGAGCTCGCCCCCGCGGCCGACGCTGCGCCAGAACCTGCGCTGTCCGCCTTCGAGGAGCCGGGTCCCGACCCAGCGGATCTCGGCACGACAGCGGAGGCCGAACCGCAACCGGAATCGTCGGCATCTGAGGATCTTGCCGACACACCCGCGCCTGCGGACCTGCCCGCAGCCCCGTTCGCTCCCGAATCGTGGGTTACCGAGAAGTGGGACCCGGAGCCCGCCGCTGAGGCGCCACTCCCGGACGTCGGCCAGATACCGAGTGCTGAGCTCCCCGAAGCCGACGACGCACCGGAACATGAGCCCGCGCAGTGGCTGGATCCAGCAGAACAGGCTTCCGAGGCGGTACCCCGGCAAGAGCTGCCAGACTCCGACACGTCGCTTCCCGAATCGACGCCGGCAGGGCTGAACCCACCACAAGGACTACCAGCGGACGCCGAACTGCAGCCAGATCCAGAACAATCCGCGCCAGAGTTTGTTGGTGGCACATCGGCCAATCCGGACCCATTAGAGGTGGCAGCTTTCGGCGGCTCGACGTCGGAGCCTGCCGCCGGGGGCTCACTGCCCGATCTAAGTTCGCCGCCCGAAACCTCGGTCGAAAATGCGTCGTGGCCGGAGCTCACGCCATGGTCGGAGCCGCACACTCCGGAGTTTCCTACCGGAACATCCGTTGATCCGATAGCGGAATCGGAGCCATCGGCATTCGAGGTTCCTGCGGAATCCACACCGCCGGCCGCAGAACCTACTTCCCCGTCGTGGGACCCAACCCCACCATCGAACTCGGACGTGTGGACCGCGCTGGACGAGCAGCCCGAGCCCGAGTTGTCAGCCTCCGACCACGCCGAGCCCGAGCAACCAGAACCGCGTGAACTCGATGAGATCGAACTGCGGGCAGCTGCCCTGCTCGAAGCGATGGAGGCAAAGCGGTCCCAGCTCGCATCCCGTGAGCCGGCTGCAGAAGACCACTCCGGAGAAGTGCCGCCATCCGCCACCGAGCCGCCGACAGAAATCGAACCGCCGGCCGATATCGAGCCTGTAGCTGACGTCAACGTTCCAACCGACCTCGACGCGCCGGCCAACGCCGCGGCGCTCCCAGACTTTGATGTACCCGACGAGGTCGCAGCGCCCGCCAATGCCGAAATGGCACAGTCGTTCGACGTAACCCCACCGGATGCGGCTCCGCCTGTCGACAGCACCCAGTCACCCACCGATTGGGACGAGACGCCTGCGGCGCCGCCGTCCGCAGGTACAGAGACGTCGGTTGAGTCCGAGTCCGAACAGGACACCCCCGCCGCCGGCCGTCGGCCGAAACGGTCCTCGGCCCGTAAACTCGCGCTGCCGCCGTGGCAGATGCCGACGGCAATGGTGCCGGTGGAGTTCGAGCAGTTCGGCGCCGACGGCCCGACGTCCGCGCCCGAGGACTTCGCTCCGCCATCCGAGACGCTGCGCGAGCACCGCAAACCGGAACGCCCGCTCGGACCTCCACCGCCTCCGCCGGGACCCCCGCCGGCTTTCCGGCCGCCAGGCCCAATCCCTCCGCCACCTCCGGCTCCACCGGAAGCGCATGGGGCACCGCCGGGTCCCTACCCTCCGCCACCTGGGTGGCCACCACCACCGGGC
>NZ_MLQM01000084.1:0-21233 GCF_001854525.1 Mycobacterium talmoniae | reverse complement strand
CACCCGCACCGCCCACCCGCGCCGAACGTGCACTCAGACCGAAAAATCCGCGAAAATCTCGGTCTGAGTGCACGTTCGGCGCAAAGAAGCGAAAAGACGAGACGTCAGGCGATGGACAGCGCGATACCGTCCAGGATGTCGTGCTCGCTGACCGTCAGCTCGGTGATGCCGGCCCGCTCGCGTAGCGCATACGCCAACTCCTGCACGATGATCGCCCCGCCCCCGATGACATCGGCGCGGCCCGGATGCATCGGCCCCAGCGCCGACCGCTGCGCGCGGGTCATGCCGATCAGCCTGTCGCAGACCGCCAGGAGCTGGTCGTAGCCGACCCGCGAAAGGTGAATGGCCGCCGAGTCGTACACCGTCAGGTGGTGGGCCAGCGCGGACAAGGTGGTCATCGTCCCGGCCACCCCCACCCAGGTCCGGGCGCCCTGCACCGGGACCACGCGCAGCGCGTCGGCGAGCCGCTCGCGGACCACGCCGCGCGCCGCCGTCACCTCGGCGGCGCTGGGCGGGTCGGAGTGCAGGCAGCGTTCGGTCAGCCGCACACAGCCGATGTCGGCCGAGTAGCTGGCCGACACGCCCTCGGCGGCGGTCCCGACGACCACCTCGGTGGACCCGCCGCCCAGGTCGACGACCACGAACGGCGCACCGGCGGAATCTAATTCGTCGACCGCGCCGCGGAAGGACAGCTCGGCTTCCTCGGCGCCGCTGATCACCTCGGCGCCCACCGCGCGAGAAGGCACCACCGCGCCGAGCACCTCGGCGGTCATCGCGAAAAAGTCATCCCGGTTGGCGGCGTCGCGGGCCGCCGACGTGGCGACCATCCGCACGTCGCCGACCCGGTGGGTGCGCAGCAGCGCGGCGTAGTCGACCAGCGCGGCCCGGGTCCGCGCCACCGCGTCCGGGGCGAACTCACCGGTGGCGTCAACGCCCTGACCCAACCGCACGATGCGCATCTCGCGGTGCACCTCACGCAGGTGGGCGCCCACCGCGTCGGCGATCAGCAACCGAATCGAGTTGGTGCCGCAGTCGATTGCGGCCACGCGGCGCGTCACGCCCACTGCCCCGGCACCAGGAGGCCGGCCATGCCCGGCTCGGCGGCCAGGATCGCCAGCGTCTCGTCGCCGAGCGGGTTCACCCCCGGCCCTTTGGCCAGCGAGTGCGCGATCAGCACGTGCAGGCATTTCACCCGCTCGGGCATGCCGCCGGCCGAAAACGTGGTGCCCAGCGGCTCGATCGCGTCGCGCTCGGCCAGATACGACTCGTGGGCCCGACGGTAGGCGGCGGCCAGTTCGGCGTCCCGGCCCAGTCGCTCGGTCATCTCGGCCATCAGACCGGAGGATTCCAGCCGGCTGGCCGCGGCCGTCAACACCGGATGGGTCAGGTAGTACAGGGTCGGGAACGGGGTGCCGTCGGGCAGCTTCGGCGCGGTCTTGACCACGGCGGGTTCCCCGTTGGGGCAGCGGTAGGCGATGTCGAGGATCCCGCGGGGCGGACGGCCCAGCTGCCGGGTCACCGCCTCCACGTCGGCCGGGTCAACCACCGGGCTGCGCGGGGTTCGGCGGCGGCGCCGGCGCGGCCGGCGGGCCGTGCGGTTCGTCGGCGATGGTGTGCCACAGCGCGGCGTACCAGGGGCCTTGGCGGGCGGCGGCCTCGGGACCGGCGCCGGGTTCGGCGGGAGCCGCCGCACCCGGGGGCACCTGCACCTGGTACGGGGTCTCGCCGGGCATCACGTAGCCGAGTCGCTCCCGCGCCTTGGCTTTGATGTAGGCCGGGTCGGCCAGCTTCGTCTTCTGCTCCTGCAGGTCAGAGATCTGCTGGCGCAGCTTGGCGTCGACGGCGGCCAGCTGCTTCATCTCGGTGCGCTGCGCGAAATACGTGCGCACCGGGCCGGCGATGGTCAGGGTCAGCACGCAGATCACCGCGGCCAGGATCGCCGCCCGCCGCGCGGTGAAACCCAGCCGCTGCTCGGAGCGCAGCTCCGCCGACTCGGTGATCGACCGTCGGATCGGCTCCACCACCGGTTCGGGTTGGGCCCGCGGCTCCCGCCGCGGCGCCGCCGGCGACTTGCGGGGGCGGCCACGGCCCGAACCGCCGGGCCGGCCCGGCCGGGAGGCCGGGGACCGTCGTTTCGGATCGGGCCGTTTCGCGTCGGGCATGACGGTTGCCGGTGGTTACCGGGGCTCCGGAGCGTAGCGCGGGAACGCCAAATCGCCGGCGTATCGGGCGGCGTCGCCGAGCGCATCCTCGATCCGCAGCAGCTGGTTGTACTTGGCGACGCGTTCGCTGCGGGCCGGCGCGCCGGTCTTGATCTGCCCGCTGCTGACCGCGACCGCCAAATCGGCGATCGTGGTGTCCTCCGTCTCGCCGCTGCGGTGGCTCATCATGGTGCGGTAGCCGCTGTGGTGGGCCAACGCCACCGCGTCCAGCGTCTCGGTCAGCGTGCCGATCTGGTTGACCTTGACCAGCAGCGCGTTGGCCGCGCCCCGCTCGATCCCGTCCTCGAGCCGCTCGGGGTTGGTGACGAACAGGTCGTCGCCGACGATCTGCACCCGGTCACCGATCGCGGCGGTCAGCGCCACCCAGCCGTCCCAATCGTCTTCGGACAGCGGGTCTTCGATGGACACCAGCGGGTAGGAGTCCAGCAGCCCGGCGTAGAACTCGGTCAGCTGCGCCGCGGTGCGGGTTTGCTTTTCGAACGCGTACCCCCCGTCGGAATAGAACTCGGTGGCCGCCACGTCCAGCGCCAGCGCCACCTCGGCCCCCAGCTTTAACCCGGTGGTCTCGATCGCCGCGCTGATCAGGTCCAGCGCCGCGGTGGTGCCGGCGACGTCGGGCGCGAACCCGCCCTCGTCGCCCAGCCCGGTGGCCAAGCCCTGCTTTTTGAGCACCGCCTTGAGCGCGTGGTACACCTCTGCGCCCCAGCGCAGCGCCTCGGCGAAGCTGGGCGCGCCGATCGGGGCCACCATGAACTCCTGGACGTCGACGCCGGTGTCGGCGTGCGCGCCACCGTTGAGGATGTTCATCATCGGCACCGGCAGGATGTGGGCGTTCGGCCCGCCCAGGTAGCGGAATAACGGCAGGTCAGCGGAGTCGGCGGCGGCTTTGGCGACCGCCAGCGAGACGCCGAGGATCGAGTTGGCGCCCAGCCGGGACTTGTCGGGGGTGCCGTCGAGATCGACCAACGCCTGGTCAACGAGGCGCTGGTCGTCGGCGTTGAGGCCGATGACGGCCGGGGCGGCCTCGTCGAGCACGGCCTCGACCGCCTTTTTCACGCCCTTACCGCCGTAGCGGGCCCCGCCGTCGCGCAGCTCGACGGCCTCATGCTCTCCGGTCGAGGCGCCGGACGGTACCGCCGCGCGGGCGAACGTGCCGTCGTTGAGCGCCACCTCAACCTCGACCGTCGGGTTACCGCGGGAATCGAGGATCTCGCGGGCTCCGACCTGCTCGATGATGGGCACTAGGTTCTCCTTGCGTCGCGGCTGGCGGGACGCCCCTAGCCTAAGGCGTGCCGCTCAGAGCGGGTGACCGGCCGCATAGGCGGTGGCCCAATCGCGCACGGCGCGCGCGTACTGGGTGGAGTCGTTGTAGGCGTGCAGCGCGGTGATCCACCCCCGCGGGGTGGCGAGATTCTTTCCGCTCCAACACAGATAACCGGCCGCGGAGAGGGCGGCGTCGTCGATATTGTCGACGTCCACCTTGCCGTCGTTGTTGGCGTCGACCCCGTAGAGCCGCCAGGTCTCCGGAATGAACTGCATCGGCCCCATCGCGCGCGCCACCCCGTCGTCGTCGGCGAGCTCGGTCTGCTCGCTTTCGATGATGCGCATCGTGCCGCCGGTGCCGTCGAGCCGCACCCCGCGGATCGGCGGCCGCACGTCGCCGTTGGACGCCAACGCGGCGTGCCGGTAGGTGCCGTGATGGCTCTCGATCTGCCCGATCGCGGCCAGCGTGGGCCAGGCCACATGGCACTTCGGGTTCTCCACCTCGGCGACCCGGGCGGCGTAGGCGTAGGCCTCCAGCGCGGTCACCGGGATGCCCAACGCCGGGGCCCGCGCGGCCGCCCAATCATGCAGCTGGTCGGCGGGTCGGCCCTTGGTCAGGTGGGTGTCCACCGGCGGCACCGGATCGCCGGCCGGGGGCGGCACACCGGCGGGGATGGGGACACCGAGTTGCCACGTACAACTGGATGCCAATAGCAGCGCCGTCGCCCCCACGACGACGACCGCGCGCAGCCAACGTACCGGCGACACCACACTCCCTTAACCACGTTGTCCCCTGGACCATCGTTACACGCGTTTCGGTGTCGCCGACTCCAAGGCGGCGGTAGGCACGCCGCCGACGAACCGGGCAGCCACCCATCGCGGCTGCTCGGCACCGGTTTGATCGGGTCAGGTGGCCAGGTCGTGCCACACGATCTTCGCGAGTTCGTCGCGGTCGGCGACATCGAGTTTGATGCAGGCGCGGTAGATGTGCCCCTCCACCGTGCGCACCGACACCGTCAGCCGCTCGGCGATCTCCCGATTCGACAGGCCACCGGCGATCAGTGCGGCGATCTCCCGCTCGCGGGAGGTCACCGGCAACGGCCGGGCCGCGGATCTGACCGCCGGCGTCACCGCCCCGTCGCAGTGGGTGGCCAGTCGCAGGGCGCGGGCCCCGGACTCCGCGCTCTGGCGCCGCCGGCCGGCCCGGTCATGAAGCGGTACCGCTTCTGCGGCGGCGTCCGCGGCCGACAACATCAGGCCGAGGTCTTCGAATTCAGCACTGGCCGCGTCCAGCGCGGTGGCATCGGCGGCGGCGATGCCCGCCGCATGGCGGGCGTACACGGGCGCCACCGATCCCTGGACGCGTTTGGCGAGTTCGGCCAACCGGCTGGCCACGGTGCGGTCACCGAACCTCGCGGCGTGGTGCAATGCCTCCGCCTCGGCGGCGTACTGGCCGCACGAGTGCGCGAGATCCGCCGCCGCGCGGGACAAGTCGACTGCGGACCGTGGGCTGCCTTTGGCGGCGGCGACCCACGCTCGGGCGATCATCAGTTGCGGCTCCCACAGCGCCTCGTGCCGGCCGGTGTGCTCCTTGGTGTCGTCCAGCACCCGTTCGGCTTCCTCGACTCGGTTCAGCGCGGCGTACGCCCGCACCAGCAGCAGCCGGGCGGGCAGCTGCCAGGGCAGCGAGGTTTCAGCGTTGAGCGCCGCGATCGCCTGTTCTAGTGACGAGATGGCGTCGCGGAATTTCCCCCGGTAGGTGGCGACCAGGCCGGCCATGATCTTGGCGATAGCCCACCCGAGGAACTGTCCGGTCGAGGAGAACTGCGCGTATTCGGCGGCGCGTCGATCGGCCAGGTCGAGTTCGCCGAGGTAGGTGAGCGCCAGCACGTCGCCGTAGCGCACCATGACCCGCAACATGCCGTCGGTGGCTTTCTGCTCGGCGCGGCACCGGGCGGCGGTCGATTCGAAATCGCGTCCGCGGCCGGCGGGCGGCATGCCGAGTCCCGCGGCAAAGGCGGCCCAATCGACGGCCTGTTTGGGGGCGTTCGGATCCGCTAACACCCGTTCGGCCGCCGCCAATCCCTCGGCAATGTTGTTCTGGTGCACCGCCATTGCCGACCCGGTCGCATCGACGATGAGCTTGAGCGCCGGGTGCTCGACCCGGGTGTGTAACAGCTCCAACACCTGGTCGGCTTGGACGGTATCGCCCATCGACCAGTGCAGGATGGACAGCCGAGGGATGCCCCACTGGACGAGCTGCAGCTCATCGAGGTGGTCGGGGTCGAATCGGGTGAGGATCGCGTCGGCTTGTACCGGGTGGCCCTGCCACAGCAGCGCCCGCGACAGTAGCTCGGCGGCCCGCAAGCCGCCGCCGCGCTCAAACGCCGCACGCGCCAACCGTTCCCCGAGCGGGAGGTTCGATAAAAACACCGCATCTTTGGCTGCGCTGATGAGCAGGTCCATGTCGATGACCTGGTCACTGTCGACACACAGTTGCGCCAGCCGGATGCGTCCGGCGGCTGAATCGAGCTCACGCTCCCGAATCACCTGCACGATGCGACCCCGCAGTGTGCGGGCCGAGGCGCTGCCGACACGTCGTCGCACCACATCGCCCAACAGGGGGTGGCTGAATCGGGCATGGACCTGCGCGCCGTGGCGTTCCACCCGGAGCAGGCCTTGGACCTCGGCCGCGTCCACCGCGGCCTCGCCGGCCAACTCACACAGCGCACCGATGTCCAGCGGCTCGCACAGCGACAACAACTTCAGCGCCTGGACAGCTTCGGTGCCGGCGCGATCGAGGCGGTCGTCGAGTAGCGCCGCCAGCCCGGACGGGACGACGGTGGGCCCGCGGAGCTGCCACACGCCGTTGACTTCGGTCAACGTCCCGGCCTCGACGGCGCCTTCGACCAAGTTGCGCAGAAACAACGGATTACCGCCCGACGATGTCCACATGATGTCCGCGCTGAGCCCCTCGAGCGTCCCGCCGAGGACCGATTCGACCAGCGCAACGCTTTGCTGCTTGGTTAACACCGGTAGCTCAAGGCGCTGTAGGTGTCCGTCCTTCCACAGCGCCGTCACCGCGTCGGGCACCGGTTCGCCGCTGCGCAGGGTCGCCACGACCCGCGCGGCCCGCTCGACCACGATCTGGTGCAGCAGGGTGGCGGAAAGTTGGTCCAGCAGGTGTGCGTCGTCGACGCCGATAACGGTGTCCCCGTCGGCTAAAAGCGATTCCCGCGCCGAGACGATGAGCTCGATGGGGTCGCGGGATGGCGAGGCGTGCACCCATAGCGCGAACGCCCCCAGCGGGATACTGCGGGAGGATTCGGTGCACGCCGCCCAGTGCACCTTCGACGGCAACGTGGCGGTGACGGTGCGGGCCAGCGTCGTCTTGCCGACGCCTGCGGCACCCACCAGCACCACGCCGCAGCTGTTCCCGTCGCTCAGCGCGGATTGAATCGCCTGGTGCTCCACGGGCCGTTTCAGCAATCGCCAGCGGCCCACCTTGGACTGACCGCGGCCGTCGCCGTTAACACTGGGAAGAATCGTGTTCGGGCCCTGCACTGGTTGCTCCTGCCGTGGGACAGCTGCGCCGGTTGTCAGTCCGGCAGCTGCGCGATATCGGTCGGTTCGATGCGCGGCGCGGCGTTCACCGTGTGGCGGAACTGGCTGGACGCCTCATACACCTGCTTTTTGAGCCGGTTGATCGACCCGAGCGGGCGGTGCTCCGCCAAGGCACGCCACGAGTTGAAGGACAGCACGTCGTCGCCGAAGGCACGCCGCTCCGGGCTGTACGGATTCTGGCGGGGGAAGGTGATCTTGGCCACCGGCCGGTGCGGGGACGCGTCCTCCGACCAAGGCACCGTGGCGTCTTCGATGGGCATCGTCACCGGATCGGTGCACAGTTGTACCCGCAACTCGTACTCCGCGCTGTTGGTGCCGAAGAACTCGAGGATCAGGTCGCGGTGGGCGTCTTGCCCGGCGGTGCGGGGCACCAGCTGCCCGGTCAGGCTGGTGACCGCATCCGACAACGGCGCATACAGCATCTTCGCGACGTAGTCGCCGTAGCGCAGCGGCGCCGACGAATAGAACGTCTCGCCCAGGATGTGGGTGTTGGGCGCGACGAACACCGCGAGGTTCGGTGGCAGCCGGACGCCGACCCGGGTGGCCGCGGCCAACACCTCGCTGCCCGCCCACAGCACCCGGTCCGGCAGCATCGCCAGCAACTGCGCGGTCGGCATGCCCTGCACGCGGTAGGCGTGGGCGTCGGCGAACAGGAACTCGCGGTGGGTCACCATGATGAAGTCTTGGGTGGTGGCGTCGTCGTCGGGCAGGGCGCGCGGGCCGTGCACGCCGAGGACCTTGATGCCCAGTCCCCGAACCCCGCGGATCTGGTCGCTGCGCAGCACCCCGGAGGTGGTGGACAGCCGGGCGATAACCGGGTAGGTCGCCGGCGCGGCAAACAGCCCCTGCGCCAACTCGTCGGGCAAATCGGGGTAGACGGTGAGTTCCCCGCGCAGGATCGCGTGGCTCTTGGCGTGCGCGTCCCGCAGCCCGTGCTTGAACTTGCGGTAGGCCCGTACGTTGTTGCCGTGCAGCGCCTTGACGATGCTGTCAACGTCCGCGTCCTCGTCGGGCCGGGGCCGCTCCAGGTTCTCGTGGTAGCGAACGTAGCTGCCGCCGCTGGAGGTCAGCGTCGCGGGCGCGCGATTCGTCGGGTTGACAGGCCGCCAGGGCGCGAACGGATTCGCCACCCCGTCCAGGGCCGGCGCGAGCGCGGGAAAGTGGCGCAGCAACACGGTGCGCATGCTGTTGTCGTTCACCCAGTCCATGCCGGCCTGGGTGTAGATTTCCGGACGGAAGTCGCGGGTGAAGAAGCGATCGCTGGCCAGCCGCCGCGATGCCATCAGCACAAAGATCCGAAATGCGGTGTCGCTGAACCCAAATCCTGGTGGCTTGGGTTCGGCATACAATCCGATCATCAGATCGACCCGCTCCACGTCACCATAGATCTGTCGCAGTTCCTCGGCCCACACCGGGTTGTCGGTCAGCTCCTCGAACGACGCGACGGGTTTGAGGCGAAGCAGACGTCGGAACTCGTTGTAGCGCGGCACGCCTCGCTCACGCACCCGCAAGATGTCGGTGGTGGCAAGGTCGAGCAGCGAACCGTCCGCCCGGTTGAACTGCTGCAGGTGTCGGGGGAAATTGTGCAGGGTGATCGCACCGGGATGGGAGCGGCCAAACGAGTAAAGGAGATCCGCCATGGGCAGCTCGGCCAGCCGCTCGCGCACATGCAGAACCGTCAGGTCGGGCAACGTGTGCGCGGCCAGCACGCAGTCGTCGCGCAGCGATCGGAACAAGAAGTCGTCGGGAATGAGCGGATGCATCCGGTAGACGGCCACGAATTCCTCGGTGAGCGAGTAGGGAACCCCGTGGTGGTCGGTGGGTGAGCCGGGAATGCCCTGTAACACCTCGCTGTCGCTGATGCGCCCGAAGCGGCGACGGAATCGTTCCCCGAGCACCCCGAACCAGTTCGCCCGCATTGCGTAAACGGTGGTGGGATGAGCGATGATCGCCGGGGTCCAGTCGATGGTGTGGATCTTGGCGATCAGGGCGGAATTGACCAGGCGGGCCTTGGCGTACAGTTCCTGGTCGGTCAGCCGCGGGTATTCGGTGGCCAGCCGTTCGCATATCGCGTTGTGCTCGCGCATGAACAACGAGTGCAACATGGCCAGACCGACCCAGAAATTGCCGGCGACGCCGCTCAAGTCGACGTACTGCTCCAGGTCGGCGGGCGGCAATCCCAGCTCGTCGATGCGGAGTTGACCGTGGTGTCCCGAGCGCAGCCCATTGCAGAAATCCGGTGTCGATCCATAGATTTGCGACGCATCCCACCAGTGGGTGTCGGCGGTCACGTAGGTTGGCGGGCCATCCGGGTCGGGGCTGGGGTCGGGCGCCGTCCGCTTGATCGTCATGGGCCGCTCGGGCCACGGATCGTGGTCGTGCAGCGGGATCTGCCAGGGTTTCGGGTCGACGGTGTTGTGGCTGAACCAATCGTGGACCTCGAATTGGATCCACGCCGCGGCGAGCAGATTGAGCGTGGTCGCGGGCTGAAAGTACTCGCGGGTGAGCAGGCGCCGGCTGATCAGCCGCGGATTGGGGTCCAGTAGCCGCGCGGGGTCCTCCGGATAGGTGTACGGGAGCGGAACGTTGCGGCCGAACCTGCTGCCGATCGAGCCCATCAACGGGTCGTCGACATCGTTGTCGGTGCCGTTGAGGGTGCGCGCGCCGACCCGGTTGCTGAAGGCGGGCCCATCGGCGGAGGGCCTATCGGCGGCCCCCCGGCCGACGTCGTACAGGTTATAGGCGCGCAGCTGGTTGCGAAGCCCGACGAGCACCAGAATCGCCAGCGGCCGAGGCAGCCTCGACCACCCGATCGTGCGATCCGCCAATTCGGCGATTCTCGACAGGACCCGCGACATTGTTGCCGTCACTCCGCGCCGCCCGCCTCCCGGTCTGAAACGAATGGACACCTCGATTGTCGGGGGCAGTTTCGGGAAGCACACGAGTAATCGATTACTCCATCTTCGACGCAACCAGGCCGCCGGACCGCCGTCTACCTGCGCATCTGTCGCGGTGCGCGGGCGAAAACACGTAGTTGGCCACTCGTGCCGCGGCCGTTCAACGGCCCTAATTTTCTTGCATCAGGAACGGATCGTCCGATGTGAGGAGAGATCGAAATGTCGTTGTATTCGCAAACCGAGCCGGCCAACCCGGTCGATGCGGTCAAAAATGCCCGCTCCCCCGCCGAAAGCACGCAGTCGGCGACGGCGGTGCTCATCACCGAACAGGAAGTGCTGTTTGGCACGGCGGCGGCCGTTCGCGCACCGCGCACCGGTGCCGGCCAGCGGTTCACGCGGGCGGTACAGCAGATGCTGATGGGATTGGTGGCCTGGGTGAGCGACCCGCGACCCCACTACCCCAACACCCGGGATTACCTAGAACCCTCGCGCATGGCGCGCGAGATGCTGAGGCTATGAGCACCGCGGTGGCCGCGTGCGCGGCCGTGCTGACCGTGCTCACCGCCAGCGGCCTGCACGAGTTGCAGCTGCGGCTCGAGCGCTGGGACTACGACCGTCATCTCGAGGACTAACCAGGCCTTGTCGCCGGCAACCCCGAGGAACGAGTAGGTGAATACTCCTGTGCCGTACGCCGCGTCGCGCCACAATCACTGCATGTCGCAAGGGCTGAGCACCGTAGTCGGCGGCGCGGCGCGCCCGGAAGAACCCCGGCCGTGACCGCCGATCCGCCGCCGCGCGGTTCGCGTCGGCCACCGATCGTCAGCCGGCTGCTGCTTGCCCCTGCGAACAAAGTCCCGCCGGCCGCCCATCGCGCGATGCGCTCCGTCGAGCAGGGCCGCCGGGTGGTTCTCGTCGAATTACGCCTGCCGCCCGGGGCGGACCCGGCCGCGGTGCGAGAACAGTTCCACGACTTGTTCACGCGGGTCTTTCGGGGACGCAATCGGCCACCGTCGCCGGTCCCGATCGGCCGCCACTATATGCGCTGTGTGTTGGCCACCAACGAGGTCGAGCGACTTGTCCAAGGCGGCGCCCGGCCCAGCGCAGCCGCCACCCAGCGGGCACTGGCGTTGATCTACCACGTATGGCCAGATTTCGTGGTCGACGCTCATCTGGATCGCTCGGTTACGACCATCCAAGCGGATGCGGCGTCACGCACATTCCGGTGCGACGGTACCGGCGTGACCTGGGCGGTGATCGATTCCGGAATCAACGAGCACCACCCGCACTTCACCGGGACCAACACGCTGTCGGCGAGCTCGGTGGCCTCGCTGCACTGCGATTTCACGATCACCGACCCCGCGAGCGCGACAACCGGATCGGCCCCGCTCACGGACCCCTTCGGGCACGGCACCCACGTGGCGGGCATCATCGCCGGTCAGGCGCCGGCGGATCACAGACTCGTTCGCATCGCTGCCAACGAGCCGACCGCGCAGGGGCTCCCGCGATGGGTTCAGCGAAGCCTTCCGCCCGGTGCGACGCTGTCCGGGGTGGCGCCCCGGGCGAACCTGGTCAGCCTGCGGGTGCTCGACGACAGTGGGCAGACCCTCTCCAGTGCGGTGATCGCCGCTCTCGATCATGTGCGCACCATCAACGGCGGCGGCCGGGACCTGGTGATCCACGGTGTGAACCTGTCGCTCGGCTGCGGCTGGCTGATCAGGGATTACGCGGCCGGGCAAAGCCCGCTGTGCCGGGAGCTGGATCTGCTGGTCGGGACCGGGGTGGTCGCCGTGGTCAGCGCTGGCAACTTGGGTGCCGGGGTGGTCGGTGCCGGCGTCGGCGCCGCGGCTGACGGCGCGAGTGGTGACGTTTATGGGCAACTCTCCACCATCACCGACCCCGGCAACGCCGCATTGGCGATCACGGTCGGTTCGGTACACCGCTACAAACCGCACACCTATGGCGTCACCTTCGACTCGTCCAAAGGCCCCACCCTGGACGGGCGACTCAAACCCGACCTGGTGGCGCCCGGTGAACGCATCACCTCCGCGGCCACCGGGCAGCTGGCCGCCGGGGTTCCGCCGCTCGCCACCGGACCGGGTGATGCATCGGATCTAGCTTGCTACATCGAAGACAGTGGCACCTCGATGGCCGCCGCCCACGTCTCGGGTGCCATCGCGGCGTTCCTGTCGGCGCGCACCGAGTTCATCGGCCAGCCGCAACTCGTCAAGAAGATCTTCATCGACACCGCAACCGACCTGGGGCGCCACCAGTTCTTCCAAGGCGCCGGCCTGGTCAACCTGCTGCGCGCCCTGATGAACACCTAGGACCGAAGGAAGCCACCATGACCGCCATAGCTGGACTGCCGTACTACGAAATCGATTTCAACGCCGACGGCACCCTCAACACGACAACCGGCCACGGCGACGGCGGACTGCCGGCAGCGGTCGCCGCCGGTGGCATCACCGACCTGTTCGTCTTCGCGCACGGCTGGAACAACGGGGTCGACTCTGCCCGTGACCTCTACCAGGCGATGTTCACGCTGTTGGCCGACCAGCTCGGCGCCCGGGTCTCCAGCAGCGCGGCCGTCGGTGTCCTCTGGCCGTCGTTGCTGTTTCCCGACGACGATCCGGCCACCGCGCCACCGATGCCGTCCAGCGGGTCACAGCTGGCCACTGCCCTGGCGCCGGCGTTCCCCGACCAGCAAACCCATCTCGACACCTTGGGTCAACTGCTCGATGATCAACCCCAGGACCCGGCCAAACTGACCGAATTCCACACGCTGGCCAGCGATCTCGTCACCACGAAGCCGCAAGGCAGCGAGGACACCGGGGAAGCGGCGCTGCTGGCCGGCCCGTCGACCAACACCGCCGCCGTGCTGGGCCATGCCGCCGCGATGGCGCCGGTCGGTGCCAGCAACGCGCAGGGGCTGGGCAATCCGTTCGCGGGGCTGTGGTCGGGTGCTCGGGAAGTGTTGCGCACGCTGAGCTACTACGAGATGAAGAACCGTGCCGGGGTGGTCGGCGCGAACGGCCTGGGTCCGTTGCTGGCCGGGCTCCCCGGTCCCCCGCGCATTCACCTGATCGGCCACAGTTTCGGGGCCCGGCTGGTTTCCTACGCGCTGGCCGGCCTGCCCGCCGGCATGACCGCGACGGCCAGCCCCATCAAGTCGCTGACCTTGATCCAGGGTGCGTTCTCCCACTTCTGCTTCGCGGCGTCGCTGCCCTTCGATCCCGGCCGGGCCGGCGCCCTCGCCGGGCGCAACGCGCGGGTGGACGGTCCGCTGCTGGCGACGTTCAGCAGCGCCGACCGGGCGGTCGGCTGGTGGTACCCGGCCGCGAGCATGCTCGCCCGCCAGGACGCCGAAGCCGCGCAGGATCTCGTATACCGTTGGGGTGCAATGGGGCACGACGGATATCAAAACGAGCCCGCCGCCGAGGTCACCCCGCTCGCCGACGCCGGCAAGCCTTATGACTTTGTCCCGCACGGGTTCTACGCATTGGACGCCAACGCCGTCATCGCCGCCAACCAGTCGGCGTTCAGCGGCGCCCACAGCGACATTCGGCACCCGCAGATCGCCTGGGCCATCGCCGCGGCGGCGGGCTGCACGCCCTGACCGGCGCCCGGGCCGTGGGTGGGTCAGCTGGCGAGGTGGGTGACGAGCCGCGCGGTGATATCGGTGCGGAATCGGTCGAGATCGAGGCCCCCCGGATCCCATTTGCGCGGATTCCACTCCCGGTGACCGATCACGTGCGAGGCGGGTTGGCCCAGTTTGCCCACGATGGCGGCGCAGCACCGCACCAAGGCGTCGTACTGGACGGGGGCCCAGCCTTCGGTACCGGTATTCACCGCCTGCACCCCAACCGTGTGCCGGGCCGCATCGTTGGCGGGCAGGCCCGGATACTGCCCGGCGCGGACGTGCGGCGTGACGCCCGCCGCGATCACGGTGACCGTGCCATCCTGGGCGAGATGAAGCTGCGCAAGCGGGCCCGCCAACGCGGCGGTGCCGGCAGCGATCCGCTGCGGCGGTGCTTCCTCGGCTCCGGTGTGGTGGCAGATGACACCCCAGATATCGGTGAAGTCGCCGTGACCGCGCGTCCGCCAGCCGGGGAACTCGATGACGTCGAGGCCTTCGGCGCGCAGGACCCGAGGCAGCCAGAGCAGGTTGGTCGAAGACATGTCCCTCACTGGTCCTGGTCACGTTGGGAAGCACTGCCCGGATCCTTTGCCGCGTCGCGGTTGGGGGTGGGAATGCTGTCGAGCACATTCTGGGTTTGGATATCGATCAGCCGGGTGAAGGCCTGCTGTGACGCGCCGAAGATCAGCGCGTAGGCGACAAGTTGCGCCGTGCCTGCGGCGGCGACGTCCGGACCCAGGATTCCGGCGCGCAGCAGCAGCAGTCCGGCGACCGCCGTCAGCGCGCCGGTCGGCAGCTTCACCAGCAGGGAGGCCATCGGCACCGCGTACGGCGTCGAGGAACCCCGCATTCGGCGAATCGCCACCGCGCCCACCAGACTGGCACTGAACAACCCGATGAGTTCGACCACGAAAACGTCACCACTGGCCGGTGCCCACCCCCCGGACGGGCAGGTGGCCACCATCTGGCGGGTAGGTGCGCACAGCACAACCCAGTCCGGTGCCCGCCAGCCGAGCAGTCCGACCCCGACCGCGAACAGCGTGAGCACGAAGGTGGCCCCGAACAGGATATTGCGAAAGCTTCGGGTCTTGACGTGTTCGTCTGCGCATGCCGCGTAGACCGCCCGCATATCTTGCGCGATGGCATCGCGGTCGCCATCGTTCAGCGGTACCTTCGCCGCGTAGCGGCGAAGGTCTTCCACGCGGGCATCGTGTGGTTTGAGGAGGAGGGCCGCGTCGGCGATGATGGTGGGCAATTTCGCGGCGACGGCGCTCGGCGGCGACAGCCGGGTGAGCGTGACCTCGACCGCGTTCATGTGGGCCAGTGCCCGCGCGATATCGACCCCCGTCCAGGCATACCGCAGTCCCGGACGGCTTTTGACGATCGCATCGGCGGCGCGCAGCCGCTCCTTGGCGTCGACCAGCCGGCGCCGCTCGGTCGCGGTCAGGGTCTCCAACCGAGTGATCAGACAGTCGACTTCGACATCAAGCGCGAGGATCCGGCTTTGTGCATTCTCTCGCCAAGCGGCGTGCAGCCGTCGTTTCGCCGGCTGAATGGGCGGCAGGGCCGGTGTCGTCGAATCCGTACGCGCGGCGCCGCCGGCCATCCAGCCGGTGTCCGTGTTCGGACATTTCCCAATTGTCTGGGTCATGGCTACCCTCCTCCGCCTGGACGAAGGTCGCCGTCCGACGGCGCATACTCCGCCGAATCCCGAACGAGCACGGACGGATTCGCCTTGACGATCTGATTCGCCGTGTCGAGGTGGGTGAACTCGTCCTCGATGGTTGCGCGGGTGCCGAAGGTCGTCATCAGGGTGGGCAGCTCCGTCACGGGAGACGGGGTGTCGACCACGATGAAGCTTCTCAGCACCGGATGATCCGACACCAAGTCCTGAATGGCGCCTATCGAGGCGAACTGGCTCTCCGCGCACAGCACATGCGCGGCCCCGCCCTTCCAGTCATGCAACTTTCCCGCCTCGTCAAAGAAGGCGAGTGGATCCCGCCACACCGAGACCCGAGGCGGGTAACACGTGTGGACGTCCTGCATCATCCGGTGGGTGGCAACGATTGCCTCCACCGACAGGCGCACCAGCCGGACGGTTCGCGCGTCGATATCGATCACCCGCTGCCACCCCGCCGTTTCTCCGGGAGCCAGGACAGCATCGTCGTAGGGGGCGGCGAACAGATCGGCGTAGAGCAGCCGGGCGTCGGCTGCCAGGGTCGGCGTTTCGCGGTAGTGCCCTCCCAAGCTGCGCCCCAGCGGGGTGAGCCCGGCCAGCAGGGTGTCGGCGGTGGGCGGGTCTGCCGGCGTCCCAACGGGATAGGAGGTGACTCGCATCAGCCCGACGTGCAGCTCCGCCCCGACAGAACCGCGGTTGTGCAGGGTCAGTTTCGCCAGCAGATGGACGACCGAACCGGACGAGCCGATTGGCGATAACTCGGTGCTGATGTCGACCAGCGGGCTTGCGGACGCGGGCAGGTACTCGGTCTGCATCCAGAACTGACCCAGACCCACCATCGGGAACAGTGCGACGACGACGGCCGCGCCCTTGCTGAAGGCCCCGCGTGCATAGCGGCCCAGGTAGAGCACCCACAGCAGGCCAATCCCGCCCAACGTCAACGCAACACCCGTCACCCCCAGCAGCTGACGTGCGGGGCTGCGCTCATCGACCATCCACACATAGACCGCCAGCCCCGCGACGAAGATCTGGCTCAGCATCGCGGTGAGTGCGGCAGCGCGGGATCCCTTGGCGAGCTGAACCACCGCCAGCGCGCAGGTGATGCCGATCCCGCTCAACAACGCCGTCCCGATCAGGTCCCAGGCGGTGCTGGTCAGCGTCGCATTCCGCACGGCCAACCCGATGATGAGTGCGGCATCGGTGCCGATCCAGCAGGCAAGCGGGATCCGGCGCGATCTGGGCAAGCCGGCGAGTTCGGGTGGCGGTTCGTCGCCCGCCGCCTCGTGGTGGTCGACTTCGGCGATAGGGCGCTCAAGTGTGACCTTCACCCAGGCTCCTCCGGGCAGTTCCGACGCCCGCCGCGGGCGCGTAGTTGTGGACATCGCCCATGCTGCTCGCCGGAGCCGGCGCGGGTCACGAGTAGCCAACTACCCGAAAAGACCCGGTCGCCTCAGAGCCAGGTCAGGTGACGGGCTCCTCGCGGTCCGGCTGATCGTCGGTGGTGTCGTCGGCCTCCGCCGTCTCGTCCCCCTCGACCTCCGCCGCTTCCTCGTCGGCCTCGGAGACGGGCTCGTCCTCCACCTCGTCGGGCGACTCGACGGTCTCGTCGACCGACGTCAGCCAGTACGCCCGCCACTCCTCTTCGCTGATCTCGCCGAGCGGGGTCACGTCGAGCTCCTCCGGGACGTCAGCACCCCGGCGCCCGGCGGCGATGGCCTTCTCGGTGTCGCGGACGGCGTCCATGAACTCCAGCACCGCTGTGCGCAGCTTGGTTTCGGCGTCGATGTCGGTGGTCACCGCGATCGAGGAGATGTCCGCGGGAATCAGGTCCGCGGGCAGCCCGGCACGGCTGGCGCGCTGAATCACCTTCTGCGCCAACGCCAGGGCCGGTTGCCCGGTCGGCACATCGTCCATCACCGAGGTCCGCGGCTTGTCCTTCTTCTCCAACGCCTTGCGTTCTTCCCATTGCGCCAGCTGGTCGTCAAGCGAGATCGCTTCCCCGGCAAGCACTGCCGGCACCCGGTTGCCGAGTTTGCGCAGCAGCGTGTCGGCGACGTCGTCGATGGTGAACGGGTGATGTGGCGCGTCTTCGGCGATGCGGGCATGGAAGAGCACCTGCAGCAACACGTCGCCGAGCTCTTCGCGCAGCTCGTCGGCGTTGCCGGACCGCACGGCGTCGAACAGCTCGTAGGTTTCCTCCAACAGGAACCGGCGCAGCGAGTCGTGGGTCTGTTCGCTTTCCCACGGGCCGGCGGTGCGCAGTTTGTCCATCATCGCCACGGCGTCGATCAGCCGTTCGCCCGACGGCGGCTCCGGCGCGGCGATCAGGGTCTCCCCCGCGGCGAGCCGGGCGGCGACCTCGGGGTGCTCGCGGTCCGAGGACAACAACACCGGGGCGTCGGCGCCGGAGTGCGCGGGCCGGGCCGAGGGCAGCGACCAGGGCACCGCCACCGGCATCTCTTCGGTGTAGGCCACCTCGCCGGCCAGCAACTCGATGGCCTCGACGGGCACCAATGCTGGGCGGCGCGGGTCGACCAAGACGACGGTCATGAGCGCGACTCCTCCCTGGCCCCGCCGGGCGGCACCAGGCCGGTTATATCAACTTCGCCCTGCGGTTTGCCATCAAGCGCCAAGACCAGGTCGGCCACCATCTGCACCAGTTCAAGATCACGGATCCGGGGCGCGCCGACACCGCCGCTCGCCCGCGGGATCGGCACCTGCACGGTGGCGGTGGTGGCACGGTAGTGCGCGCCGGGATAAACCCGCTTCAGCCGCAGCTGCGCCGAGTCGGGCAGCGTCAACGGGGCCAGCCGCAAGGTGGACGCCGACACCGCGCTCACCTCGGTGATGCCGTAGCCGCGGCACAGCAACCGCAGCCGGGCCACCGCCACCAGCAGCTGGGCCGGTTCGGGCAGCGGCCCGTAGCGGTCGACCAGCTCCTCAACAACGGCGCCCACGGCGGCCTCATCGGCGGCGGCGGCCAGCCGCCGGTAGGCCTCCAGCCGCAACCGGTCGCTGCCGATGTAGTCCGGCGGCAGGTGGGCGTCCACCGGCAAGTCGATGCGCACATCTTTGGGTTCGGTGCTGGTGACGGTCTGCCCGTCGGCGGCGGCCCGGTACGCCTCGACGGCCTCCCCGACCAGCCGCACATACAGGTCGAACCCCACCCCGGCGACGTGCCCGGACTGTTCGGCGCCGAGCACGTTGCCGGCGCCGCGGATCTCCAGGTCCTTCATCGCCACCGCCATGCCGGCGCCCAGCTCGTTGTTCTGCGCGATGGTGGCCAGCCGGTCATAGGCGGTCTCGGTCAACGGCACGTGCGGCGGGTACAGGAAGTAGGCGTAGCCGCGTTCCCGGCCGCGGCCCACCCGGCCGCGCAGCTGATGCAGCTGGGACAGGCCGAAGGTGTCGGCGCGCTCCACGATCAACGTGTTGGCGTTGGAGATGTCCAGCCCGGTTTCCACGATCGTGGTGCACACCAGGATGTCGAAGTCGCGGTTCCAGAACCCCTGCACGGTGGTCTCCAGCGCCTCCTCGGGCATCTGGCCGTGCGCGACAACGACCCGAGCCTCCGGCACCAGCTGGCGCACCCGGGCGGCGGCCGCGTCGATCGAGCTGACCCGGTTGTGCACGTAGAACGCCTGCCCGTCGCGCAGCAACTCGCGCCGCAGCGCGGCGGCGACCTGCTTGTCGTCGTGTGGGCCGACGTAGGTCAGCACCGGGTAGCGCTCCTCGGGTGGGGTCAGGATCGTCGACATCTCCCGGATCCCGGCCAGGCTCATCTCCAGCGTGCGCGGGATCGGGGTGGCGCTCATGGTCAGCACGTCGACGTGGGTGCGCAGGCTTTTGATGTGCTCTTTGTGTTCGACGCCGAACCGCTGCTCCTCGTCGACGACGACCAGGCCCAGGTCCTTCCAACGCACCCCGGTCTGCAGCAGCCGGTGGGTGCCGATCACGATGTCGACGGACCCGTCGGCCATGCCGTCGACCACGGTCCGGGATTCGGCCGGGTCGGTGAACCGGGACAGGCCCTTGACGGTGACCGGGAAGCCGGCCATCCGCTCGGAAAACGTCTGCAGGTGCTGGTCGGCCAGCAACGTGGTGGGCACCAGCACGGCGACCTGTTTGCCGGCCTGCACCGCCTTGAACGCGGCCCGCACCGCGATCTCGGTCTTGCCGTAGCCGACGTCGCCGCAGATCACCCGGTCCATCGGCACCGGCTTTTCCATGTCGGCCTTGACCTCGGTGATCGCGGTGAGCTGGTCGACGGTCTCGGTGAACCCGAACGCGTCCTCCATCTCGGCCTGCCACGGGGTGTCCGGCCCGAACGCGTAGCCGGCCGAGGCCTGCCGCTTGGCGTACAGCGCGACCAGCTCGCTGGCGATCTCGCGCACCGCCTTGCGGGCCTTGGTCTTGGTGTTGGTCCAGTCGCTGCCGCCCAGCCGGGACAGCGCCGGGGCCTGCCCGCCGACGTAGCGGGACAGCTGGTCCAACGCGTCCATCGGCACGTACAGCTTGTCGGATCCACCACCGCGCTTGGCCGACGCGTACTCCAGCACCAGGTATTCGCGGCGGGCCCCGCCGACGGTGCGCTCCACCATCTCCACGAACCGGCCGATGCCGTGCTGGTCGTGCACCACCAGGTCCCCGGCGGTCAACGCCAGCGGATCGACGATGTTGCGCCGCTTGGCCGCCAGCCGCTTGCCCTGCGGGCCGGTGGCCCGGTTACCGGTCAGATCGGTTTCGGTGATCACCACTAGCTGCGCACCGGGCACCACCACACCGTCGTGCAACGGGCCCCGCAGCACCCCCACCACCCCCGGCTTCGGGGGGTCACCCGGGTCCAACAGCGTTGCCGGCGTGTCGGATTCGGCCAGCTGCTCCACGACACGGTGCGCGGTCCCGACGCCGGGCGCCACGACGGCCGCGCAGCCGCCGGTGGCCACGTGCGCGCGCAGCATCGCGAAGATCTCGTCGATGTCGCGCTGATGCCCGCGCGCCGACGGGGCCGCGCGGACATCCAATTCGATGGCCGCCTCCCCGGACAGCTGGCTCAGCGTCCACCACGGGTGCCCGGCCTGGCGCGCGACCGCCGCCGCCTCCTCGAGTTCCCGAAACCCCGATCCGCCGAGCTGCTCAACGTCGATGGGCGCATCCCCGCCGACCGCGGCCACCGACCAGGACGCCTCCAGGAACTCCCGCCCGGTCTTGATCAGGTCGGCGGCCCGGGCGCGGACCTTCTCCGGGTCGCAGACCAGGACCGCGGTGTCCGGGCCGAGCTGGTCGGTCAGCAGCGACAGGTCGGCCGGACGCAGCACCGGCAACAGCGCCTCCATGCCGTCGACCGGGATGCCCTCGGCCAGCTTGGCCAGCATGTCGGCGACCGTGCCGGTGACGGTGTTTTCCGTTTTGGGGTGCTGGGCGGCAAGGTCGGCCGCGCGGCCGCGCACCTCAGCGTCGATCAGCAGCTCCCGGCACGGCACCGCGACCACGGTGTCCACCGCGATCTCGGGGATGGAGCGCTGATCGGCGACCGCGAACATCCGCATCTCGGACACCTCGTCGCCCCAGAACTCCACCCGCACCGGGTGCTCGGCGGTGGGGGCGAACACGTCGAGGATGCCGCCGCGCACCGCGAACTCGCCGCGTTTACCGACCATGTCCACTCGGGTGTAGGCCAGCTCGACCAGCCGGGCGATCACGTCCTCGAAGCCGATCTCGGTCCCGACCGCCAGCGTGACGGGCTCGATGCGGCCCAGCTGCGGGGTCATCGGCTGCAGCAGCGAACGCACCGTGGTCACCACCACCCGCAGCGGCGGCCCCAGCCGGGCGTCGTCGGGATGCGCCAACCGGCGCAGCAGCAGCATGCGGGCGCCGACGGTGTCCACGCCCGGGGAGAGTCGCTCGTGCGGCAG
>NZ_MLQM01000083.1:0-21403 GCF_001854525.1 Mycobacterium talmoniae | reverse complement strand
ATCAGCGCCCCCACCGCCGTCGCGGCCGGCCGCGCCGCCGGGCGCAACAGCGGCAGCAGCACGGTCAACAGGGCCAGCACCGCGGCCGTCACCCCCAGCGCGTGCCCGGACGGAAACGACCACGAGGGTTCGGCCACCAGCGCGGTCACCGGCCGCGGGCGTTCAGCGAGCGCCTTGGCCACATGGCTAACGACTTCGGATAGTTCCACCGCAACCAGCAGGAACACCGCCGCCCACACCCGGCGTCGCACCAGCGCGGCCACCACCGCCACCATGCCCACCAGCCGAAAAGCGGCCGGGCTGAACACCGTGCACAGGACCTGCCAGAACTGCACCCACCCGTGGTGCTTCACCCCGATGTGGTGCGCGGCGGTCAGCGCCGAGGTGTCGACGGCCTGCAGCCAGCCCCAGTCCTGCCGCCAGCCGAGCCACATCACCGCGTAGACGAGCGCGGCGCACACCGCGACCAACGGGGCCACGGCCTGGCGCCGGGCGGTCTGCAACACCATGGCTAAACGATTATCAAACCAATCTCACGTTCGAGGCACCCGGAGTCCAGGAGACTTCGAACCGAGTGTTAGGAAGCGTGGCTAGATTCGGCGGGTCTCGGTGAGTTCCAGCCGTACCAGATCGCCCCGTATCGACACAGGAGGCTTCCACCTGGCTGTGCCGCTATGGACAGGTGACTTCGACTTCGAACGGCTTGGTCACCTCGTTGTTGGCCGCGTCCATCCCCCAGGCGGTCCCGGTAATGGTGTAGTCCTTGCCGTCCTTGGTGGCCTTGGCTTGTCCGCAATGTCGGTGTACAGCAGTGTTGTCCCGGCGATATCGCCTAGGTGGACCGATGACACCGAAGGGGGGTTTCCAGTGGATAACGTGGCCTTGACCCCGTGGGGTTCGTGGCCGATGACGATGACGAATTCGTCGTCGTAGTCCGTGCACGCCACGGGACCGTCGACTTTGTGCTGAGTGCCATCGATGGTCACCTTGGCGGTGTTGCTCTGCGCGATCGCTATGCCGTGGGAGCTGATGGTGCCGCCTCTGGGTGCAGGCGTGTTGTTGTCGGTTGAACACCCGGCCAGCGCGGCGGCGACCACAGCGCCGCCGACAAGTACGCTGACAAATCCACGCGCCATGCCGTCCTCCCCTCCAGTGGTGGCTAACAGACTTCGAACGATATCGGCCAATTCATCCGGCGAGCCTTCCCAGCGACGGCCAAGGGCCTAGGCTGAACCCCGCCTCAACGTAGGACCGCGCAGGCGTGACCGCAAAGCGAGACGAGTGACGGAAGGCTAAAGAATGACGGGGGTGACGCTGCGGTCGATGGGCAGCATCCATCTGGCTGATTTGGCAAGGACTTGCGACCACCACGGCTACGAACACCTGCCATATCCATTCATGCCGGAGACGATCTCGCGGCGGGACGGCCACAATACCGATGAATCCCCACCGTTCTCTGATCGATTCGACCGGGGTGACCCCCGTATTGTCCGGGAATGGATGGAGGCGTATGCCCGCGCTGATATCTGGGTCGAGTGTCGAGTGATTCACAGCTACGCCGACACCTTGGATACACGGATACTCGCCTTTCGCGCGGGCACAAAGGGCTTCTTTGCGACTCAACAGCCCAATACAGACACGGTCGAGGTGTTCGAACTTTCCCCATATGAATTAGGCGCAGCGGTAGCCAGCTCGGTTGGGCTGACCAAGTCAGGTTCCCATCCGCGGATCGTTATTCCCAAATATGTGAACTACTTTCGCGAGCCCGCCAACGACACAGAGGCCGGCGATGGCGAGTTTTCTGTCCTCCGCCCCGTGCGGTCAACGCGCGCAGGTGCAAACGTAACCGTGGTGTCCAATGCCGAAGTCACCGCATTGGCAATCGTCCAGTCACACTGCGAGCCCGCGCGGGGATGGGGTATCGACTGGGACAAGAAATTTGTCCCCTGGGTCCACGTGAGGGATGACGGTGATTACATTTACACGGCCGACTTCAGTCACGCAGCACCCCTCACGGAAAAGGATCTAAGTGATCGGATAGACCGGCTTATCGCCCACGATGTCGCAGTGTTGCGCGAACGCCTCGGAAGCTACTGAGCTCCGATTTTCCATCCCACAGAGCACCGAGAAACATGATGGCGTCGCGGTCGCCCCACAGTTTTGACCCACGCTGCGACCGTCGATGCGGTGGGGGCCCCAAACTCTGATAGGACTTTCGAATAACTCACCCTTCGGCGGGCTCAATCCCATGATTTGGCCGAAAATATGAATAGACCCCAGCTGAATCCCGCGCCATAACTCTGCCCATCCCATAGGAATTCGCATTCCTCGTACGCGGGGAGAAGTTTGTCGAAGAGAGGCCACTGACGACTACCCACAATAGGACCAAATCGCTCCGTGAACTCGGTTACATCCATGCTCCAAATAGGCAGACCGATTGGGGAACTGGCGCGAGATGGATCACGTCTTGTGTGCCAATACCGCGCCGACTCAATTCCTCCATCCTCACCAGCAGTGGCGTTGAAGTCAAATCCCGGCCACAACACGCTACCGTACTTCACCGATACAGAACCCGGCTCTGCAATACCCAGCAGGTTCTTCATTCTTGCAAAACGGGAGGCTTCGTCGTCGAGAGCTTCGGCTATGCGCTCATGTATGCGTTCCCCGTCGTCAAGGGAAAGTTGATGTTCGGCTAGCTTGGCTTCTAATTGAGCTTCGTCATGCAGCATTTTGATTCTCAGCTTCATCGTCATGAGCAGGTAGACCTCGAAGTCGAGTACCGTGGCAACCGATGCTGAATTCATCGCATGTCCCTTCATTTAAGGTAAGGCAAAAATTGGTAAAGGTCACCCGTAAATTTTGTAACTGACCCGTCAGTGTTCACCATCAACGCTACCTTCGCATCTATCAGTTTAGGTAGCACGATCATTCTTCCATCAGGAAGTGTGGCAATCCCCGCTGATCCTCCCCAAACGCCTTTGGAGACGCTATCGGCTACTTGCGCCGCCTGTTCCTGACTGAGGTCCAACGCGGTCACCCTGTCCGCTATGGCAGCTGACCTGCTCATCTCCGGTGGCAGAGCGCTCACTTCCTGAGCAATCTGCGCCGGGACTGGGGGTTCCCCGATCTCGGGGACATGGCCGGGCGTGTGGTGTTCACCAACCGTGACCGGGGGCGTGTGTTCACCCGAGGCGGCGGCGGGAGGATGGGGTATCGGGGCGTGTTCGGCGGGTCCGGTGGCGAGGTTGTGGGCGGCGATTTCGGCGCGCTGCTCGGCGGCGACGATGGCGCGGGATGTGACGGTCTCAGTGGCGCCGCCAGCGCCGATGCCAGAACTGGCGCTGAGGGCTTCGCGGGTGAACAGGGCTTTGATGCCCTGCCAGCCCCATTCACCTACCGCCTTGATTACAGCACCGCCCCCCGCAACCAGGCTAACGGCGGTAAACAGCGGTTCGACCTTCGCCTCCACCCGGCCCTCATCAAGGGTGTAGGCGTTGGTCAGTTTGCCGTTTTGGAACATGTAGGTGGTTTGCGTGTTTTCGTCGAAGAAATTCCCGGTGCCGTTGTTGAGCTGACCGCGGACCTGCACGGTTTTGCCGTCGGGGGTCTTGTATTCGAAGGTGAACCCGCCATCCGGTTCGGTGTGCACGCTGCGTGGGTCGATCTGGGAGTAGTCGGGCAGCTTGCCCAACGTGTCCAGCTGATCGGCAAGCTCTTTTTTGAGCTGATCGGCGCGCTTTAGCGCGGCTTTGCCTTCCTCGGACTGGAGGCCATTGGTGTAGGCGGTGTTCAGCGCGTCATCGAGGGCCTTCTTCGTGCCGCGGATCTTGGCCATCAGATCCACGATCGCCTGATCGATGAGCCGCCTGATGTCGCTGAGCTCGGCGGCGCTGAACGGGTTGACCGTGGCGGTGGTGTTGAAACTGGTGGCCACCGTGGCCTTGTCGGTGTTGATCTGGTCGGCCACCGCCCGCTCGGCATCCCACCATGTCTGGGCGGCTTTGGGAATCTCGCGGGCGAAGTTATCCCGATCCTGGGTGCGTTTGATGTCCGGGGCGTCACCGTCCTTGCGGGTCGGGTCGGTCACCGATAAATCGTCGTGCACCTCAAAACCCGCGGCCTCCGCGGCGGCGATCAGGCCACGCACCCCCGTGCGCTTGCCGGCATCCCCCAAGGCCGGGATGACGTTGTCATTGATTCCGCGGGCCGCCGCATCGGCCATCGCATCGATGGCCTCGCGCGCCTCGGCAATCGCGCGTTGATCCTTCTGGGCCGTCCCGACCGCGGCATCGCGGGTCTGGCCCGACCATGGCTGACCACCGGGAAAGGTCACCATCTGCACGTACTTGTCGGCGTGGTCCACCATGGACTGGGCCGAATGCTTCCACGCAGCGATCATCGCCAGCACCGCAGGCGGATTACCCGCATCGATCTGCGTGCGAGTGACCATCCCTATGCTTTCTGCATCATCCGCGCCCGCCCACCGGCATCATCGCCAAGGACGCCCCACGGGTGGGCGTCGCGATACGGCCGTCTCACCGGGCATATTCGTCAACTGCCCGGCGATGTCGGCGGCAACAGATTGCCCGCGCTGGTGATCACCGCGGTCAAGGATGCCTCACTTTCGGCAAATGCGATGCGGGCCCGCTCCACCAAGTCGCCTACGACAACGAACCGGTCCGCCACCGTTTCCTCTACCGCGGGAAGGGTTTCCGTGGTCACCGACCGGGCCGCCACCATCGACGGCGTATCCGAGGGGGCCGCCGGAGGTGCATGTAACGTCGGATCCCCGAAACCCTTCAACAACCCTGCCAACAGTCGCAACTGGGGCGATAACCGCGCCAACGCCTCCAGCTCAAGCTCCAAAACGGTCGGCACGACACCCCCACAGATAGTTCCAACGCTGAGGGCACTTTACCAGCGACGATGGCGACCGCCACGGGGCCGACAGCGAATCCCGCTGGCTGCGCGACCTGTGCGTCGTAGCTGCCCTGGGCTCCGAGTGTGACCGTGGACGCGTAGCAACCCGTGCTGGCGACACGACGACCATGACCAGAAGCGTGGCCACCACCGTCCACGTTGACCAGCACAGGCGCGGCTTAGGGCGTAGTTTAGAAACTTGTCACCCAACTCGCCAGAGTTAGCCGGCACCATCGCTTAGCCCTACCACGGGGCGCCGCAACGGGCACCGCCACACCAGTGCGGCCGTGGGCATACTGGGCTGGTGCCCGTCTTTATCCGCCGGCTGTTCGGCATCGGCAAGCTGCCCGCCGACTTGCGGGCCCAGGTCGATGCCGAAGGTGTGCTCTACCTGGCCGATTACGTCGCGGTGACCCGACGGTTCAGCGGCGCGGTGCCGGGCCTGCGTTCGCCGCACAGCGTCGCCAGCTACGTGGGGTCGCTGGTGCTGACCTCCCAGCGGGTGTTGGCCACCCTGTCCTCGCTGCCGAAGCTGGCCGGCCGGATCGTCGACGTGCGTTGGGACGCAGTGCAAACCGGCGCGGCCAGCGCGGAGATCTCGGCGCGCGGTCTACAGGTGGAGATGGACCTGGCCGCGGTGAATCCCCGGTTCAGCGGGGAGCTGTCGCTGCACTACAAGCAGCCGATCCCCGGTGATGTGCTCACCCAACTTCCGCTGCGGTCACTGGCATTCGACGTGCCCCCGGAGTACGTCTACCGCGCGGTCGGCGTCGCCTACAACCCCTAACGGGAGGGCCACACCACCTCGATCCAGCCGTGCAGATCCGGCCACGGCGGCCGGCGCAGCATGGCCAGGCAGCCGATCACGGCCGCCGCTAGGCCGGTGATCACCCCGACCAACGCGATCCGGTTGTGATCGACGGCCGGCACCCAGGAGGCGTCATCGCCGCGGACGACGAACACCCCAAGCGCCCCACCGTCGCGCACCCGGCTGACGGTGATGACGGTGGCGCCATCGGGCGTCTGGTACGGCTCGCCGTAGACCCGCCGAGCCGCGTCAGCGGCGGGCAGGTGGTCGAGTACCTCGGGAATCTTCACGATGCGGCTCCCTTCGTCGCCGAGGTCGACGCTAGCGCGAAAAACCTCGAGCGCGGCCCTCGCTACCGTCGATCTCGGCGCAGAAGGCACGATGACCGGGTGACCGATCACGCGTTCAGTCTGCCGGAGCGCCGAGCGGTGTATCGGGTGATCGCCGAACGCCGCGACATGCGCCGCTTCGTGCCGGACAGCACCGTCGACGACGACGTGCTGGCCCGGGTGCTGCACGCCGCGCACGCCGCACCCAGCGTCGGGTTGATGCAGCCGTGGCGGTTCATCCGGATCACCGACGCGGCGCTGCGCGCCCGCATCCACGCCCTGGTCGACGAGGAACGGCACCTCACCGCCCAGGCGCTGGGCCCCCGCGACCAGGAATTTCTGGCGTTGAAGGTCGAGGGCATCCGGGAGTGCGCCGAACTACTGGTCGTCGCGCTGCGCGACGGCCGGCAGGCGCACGTGTTCGGCCGGCGCACCCTGCCCCAGATGGACCTGGCGTCGGTGTCCTGCGCGATCCAAAATCTGTGGCTCGCCGCGCGCGCCGAGGGCCTCGGCATGGGTTGGGTGTCGCTGTTCGATCCGCACCGCCTGGCACATCTGCTGACGATGCCCGCCGACGCCGAACCGGTGGCGATCCTGTGCCTGGGACCGGTGCCGGAGTTTCCGGACCGGCCCGCCCTGGAGTTGGACAACTGGGCCTACGCGCGTCCCCTCGCCGAGTTCGTCGCCGAAAACGGCTGGGAGCCCCGGCCCGATCCCCGCGGCTGAGCCGCTACCCCACCAGCTGGGCGCTGCCGACCGGGATGCCGCGCGGCTGCTGCACCAGGACCTCCACCGACACCCAGGCCGCCGGCGAGAAATGGGTGGTGTTGGCGGGCTGCTGGGGGTACTGGGTGCGGACCACGGTGAGCACACCGTTATCGGCGATGGTGAACTCGCCGTCGACAGTGATCGAATCGCCGCTGGCCATGCGGATGGAGAACCACGACACCGACCGAACTCCTCCCTTTTGGACTGGGGATCAGGCTATGAGGCGGGCCACATTCCCGCTGCGGGCCGACGGGTGCAGCGCCCCAGCGGCCTGGCCCACGGCGGCGGCGCCCTCAGCCCGGCAACACCGCGTTGACCTGCGCAGACGTGCCCGCAATGGGGCCCGTGACGCCTGCCGGCAGGGTCGAACGTGGAGAAAAAATCATCACTACCGATACTCTCAACCGGCGGAGCGCAACAACACAAGCTGAGAAGGTGACCGCGATCAGCGACAACAACCACAACCGAGACAACATCCTGCTGGTGCACTGGCATGACCTGGGGCGCTACCTCGGCGTCTACGGGCACCCCGATGTGCGCAGCCCGCGGCTGGATGCGCTGGCCGCCGAGGGCATCCTGTTCACCCGCGCCCACGCCACCGCGCCGCTGTGCTCACCGGCGCGCGGGTCACTGTTCACCGGTCGCTACCCGCACAGCAACGGGCTGGTCGGCTTGGCCCACCACGGCTGGGAGTACCGGCCCGGGGTGCGCACGCTGCCGCACATCCTCGGCGAATCCGGCTGGCACTCCGCGTTGTTCGGCATGCAGCACGAGACGTCGTTTCCGGCGCGGCTGGGTTTCGACGAGTTCGACGTGTCCAACTCCTACTGCGAGTACGTGGTGGATCGCACCCAGCGCTGGCTGCGCGACCACGCCGACACCGGTCGACCGTTCCTGTTGACCGCGGGCTTTTTTGAAACGCACCGGCCCTATCCCGCCGACCGCTACCGGCCGGCCGACTCAGCCGCCGTAGACGTGCCGGACTACCTGCCCGACACCGACGACGTGCGGCAAGACCTCGCCGAGTTCTACGGGTCGATCACCACCGCCGACGCGGCGGTGGGCGAGTTGCTGGACACGCTGGCCGAGACCGGGTTGGACGCCACCACCTGGGTGGTGTTCGTCACCGACCACGGGCCGGCGTTCCCGCGGGCGAAATCCACGCTGTATGACGCCGGTACCGGTGTCGCGCTGATCATCCGGCCACCGACTCGGCGCGGGATCGCGCCCCGGGTCTACGACGACCTGTTCAGCGGCGTCGATCTGTTGCCGACGCTGCTCGATTTCCTCGGCGTCGCCAAACCCGACGAGATCGAGGGTATTTCGCACGCAGACGAGTTGGCGAAAGCCGAGCCTGGCACCGCCCCGGTACGCGACCACGTGTACACCGCCAAGACGTATCACGATTCGTTCGATCCGATTCGCGCGATCCGCACCAAGGACTACAGCTACATCGAGAACTACGCGCGGCGCCCGTTGCTGGACCTGCCGTGGGATATCGAGGAGAGCCCGTCCGGGCAGGCGGTGGCGCCGCTGGTGGCCTCGCCGCGGCCACAGCGGGAGCTCTACGATCTGCGCACCGACCCCACCGAGTCCAAAAACCTGCTCGACGGCGACGCCGGCGAGACCGACCACGCCGCAGCCGTCGCCGACGACCTGGCGGTGCGACTCAACGAGTGGCGCCAGCGCACCGGCGACGTCATCCCGTCGGAGTTCGCCGGCACCCGGATTTCGGAACGCTATACCGAGACGTATCTGCAGATCCACCACAAGCCGGTGACCAGCCGATCGGCGATCGCCGCCGACCGCGGCATCGAAGACGAAGTCCAACAGTAGGTTCCGCGATGTCTGATACCCCGTCGTCGTATCTGGTGCTGGCCACCCAGCGCAGCGGCAGCACCCTGCTGGTGGAATCGTTGCGCGCCACCGGAAGTGCGGGCGAGCCACAGGAGTTCTTTCAATACCTGCCCAGCACGGGGATGGCGCCGCAGCCGCGGGAGTGGTTCGCCGGGGTGACCGACGAGTCGATTCTGCGGCTGCTCGATCCGCTGGAGCCCGGGGTGCCGGACACCGCGACCCCGGTCGCCTGGCGCGAACACATCCGCAGTTCCGGCCGCACCCCCAACGGCATCTGGGGCGGCAAGCTGATGTGGAACCAGACCGAACTGCTGCAGCAGCGGGCGGCGGGCCTGCCGGACCGCACCGGTGACGGGCTGCGCGCCGCGATCCGCGACGTGATCGGCAGCGAACCAGTGTACGTGCACGTCTACCGCCCCGACGTGGTGTCCCAGGCGGTGTCGTTTTGGCGGGCCGTGCAAACGCAGGTGTGGCGGGGACGCCCGGATCCCGAACGTGATTCGCAGGCCCAGTACCACGCCGGCGCCATCGCCCACATCGTGCAGAACCTGCGCGACCAGGAGCAGGGCTGGCGCAACTGGTTCGCCGATGAGAACATCACCCCGATCGACGTCGCCTACCCGGTGCTGTGGCGCAACCTGACCTCGTTTGTGGCCCAGGTACTCGAAGCCCTGGGCCTCGATCCCGGGTTGGCGCCCGAGCCGGTGCTGGAACGCCAGGCCAACCGGCGCTCCGACGAGTGGGTGGACCGCTACCGCGCCGAGGCCGACCAGCGCGGGCTGCCGCAGTGACCGCCTGCTGAATGTGCGGTTTGATCCGCAATACGCGGGGTAAAGCGTATCGATCCGCGCAGTCGCGAACGGAGAACGGGATGATCCTCGACGAGGCCGACGCGGTCCGCCGGGTCTGGTCGGAGCTCGGTCTGCCCGGCCTCGTCGACGTGCACACCCATTTCATGCCGAAATCGGTCATGGACAAGGTGTGGCACTACTTCGACTCGCAGGGTCCGCTGATCGGGCGGCCGTGGCCGATCAGCTACCGCACCGACGAGATCGCGCGCATCGAGACGCTGCGCGCGTTCGGGGTGCGGGGGTTCACCTCGCTGGTGTACCCGCACAAGCCGCAGATGGCGGCGTGGCTGAACCAGTGGGCCGCCGAGTTCGCCCGCACCACCCCAGACTGCCTGGCCACCGCGACGTTTTACCCCGAACCCGACGCCGGATCCTATGTCGCGGCGGCCATCCGGGGCGGGACCCGGGTGTTCAAGGCACACCTGCAGGTGGGCCGCTTCGACCCGAACGATCCGCTGCTGGACCCGGTGTGGGGCGTCATCGAGGACGCCGGCGTCCCGGTGGTCATCCACTGCGGCTCCGGCCCGGTACCCGGACAGCACACCGGGCCCGAACCGATCCGTAAGCTGCTGCACCGATTTCCCCGGCTGCCATTGATCGTCGCGCACATGGGTATGCCGGAGTACACCGAGTTCCTCGACATCTGCGAGTCCGCCGCCCAGGTGCGGCTGGACACCACGATGGCGTTCACGTCGTTTTCCGAAGAGACGATGCCGTTTCCGCCCACCCAACAGCACCGGTTGCGGGATCTCGGCGACCGCATCCTGTTCGGCAGCGACTTTCCCAACATCCCGTACGGGTACCGCGACGCGCTGACCGCGATCACCGAATTGCCCGGCATCGACGACGACTGGTTGCGCGGCGTGTTCCACGACAACGCCGCAAGGCTATTCGGGCTACACGCGGCTTAGGGCGTGGTCACCACCAGCCGGCCGGTGGTCTGCCGCGCGGCCATGCGCTCCAGCGCCTGCGGCAGCTCCGGCCAGCCCACCTCGGCGCCGACGACGGTGCGGATCTTGCCGGTGCGCAGCATCTCCAGGATCGCGGCGTGGGCCGCCAGCCCCTCGGAGCGGGCCGGCCAGTTGAAGCCCAGGGTGCGCCGCACCGCCAGCGGGTCGGTCACATACACCAGGCACACCCCGCACACGTCGAAGTTGCTGTACGCGATCGGCCGCGGCGACAGGTAGTCGCCGTCTTCCAGCGCGATGTCCTGGGCGAAGCCGGCCATCAGGTGGCGGCCGTTGAATCCCATGCAGCGAAACGTCTGCACGGTCACGTCGCCGCCGACGGCATCGAACGCGACGTCCACCCCGCGGCCGTAGGTCAACTCCATGACCTGCTCCGCCCAGTCCGGGTCGCGGTAGTTGAGCGCATGGTCGGCGCCCAATTCGGTGCACAACGCCAGCTTTTCGTCGCTGCCGGCGGTGGCGATCACCCGGGCGCCCAGCGCCTTGCCGAGCACCAACGCGCCCGAACCGGTTTGCACCAGCAGCGTCTCCCCGGGCTGCAGCCGGCCCCGTTCCCGCAGCGCGAACCAGCCCAGATGAAACGGGTAATGCAGGGCGGCGCCGTCGACGTCGCTGATCCAGTCGGGCAGATCCAGCGCGGTCGCCGCGTCGACCACCGCATAAGAGGCGTAGCCGCCGTGCGCCAGCACCGGGATGCCGACGATGCGCCGACCGACCAGGTGTTCGGCGCCCAGCCCCGCGCTTTCCACCACGCCGACCGATTCCATGCCCGGCACGAACGGCGCCGGCAGCGGCAGCGTCGCGTAGCGGCCTTGGATGATGTCGATGTCGTTGAAGTTCAGGCAGAACGCGCGGACCGCGACCCGGATCTCCCCGGGGCCGGGCGGCCGGACCTCGACGCGCTGGCGCTCCAGCACGCGTGCCGGGTCGCCGAGGTCGGTGGCCACCCAGGCCTCCGCGGTGATCGGTTGGTTCATGATTCCTCCGGTGCCTCAACGACGAATCGGGTGCGGTAGCCGCCCAGCCGGGTCGCGACCGCATTGGGATCAAGTCCCAGATCGGCCGGCTGATACAGCACACCGCCGTAGCGGCCCCGCGGATGCTCGGTGCGAAACGCGGCCATCGCCTGCCGCGTGCGGGCGTCGAACGGTTGCCCGGCCAGGTCGTAGATGCGGGCCACGGTCGCCTCCTCATCGGCCATGAAGTCGTCGAACCGCACATCGATGGACTGCTCGGCGGGCAGCACGTCGCGGTCCCGCACACAGCCGGTGAGCAGGTCGTCGGCGCGGTCGAGCCAATACTGCGAGATCTTGACCGGGTCGGGGCGGGCGCAGGCCATCCGGGCGGCGTAGCTGATCATGGTGGCCATCGACTGGGTCACCTCGACCGGATCCCGGTGGGTGACCACAAAGGTGGCGTCCGGAAAGGTGGCCAGCAGGGTGGGGAACTGTTCAAGATGCTGCGGCGACTTGAGCACCCAGCGGGTGCCGCCGCGCAGCCATTGCAGCGCCTGCAGCGTCCGTTTCAGATACGCGTAGGACGGCGCCTGGTCGTGTGCCTTGTAGTGGGCGGCGAACGTCGGCAGATAGTAGGTGGTTTCGAACAGCATGCCGGAGATGTCGTTGGCCAACAGCTGAATCTCTTCGTGCGCATGGTCGACGGTCATGTCGTGCATGCGTTTGAACTCGGGCATCGAGGTATTGACCAGCTCCAGCCCGGTGGCGCAGCGGTCCCGTCGGGCCTGCGGATCGGCTTCGCCCGGGGTGGCGACCGGCTCCAGGCTCTCCCAGTACGGCAGGTAGCGGATCGCCGGGTCGGCGGCGATCAGGTTGTGCAGATGGGTGGTCCCGGTGCGCGGCAACCCGCAGATGATGATGGGCCGCTGCACCGTAACGTCTTCGATCTCCGGATGCCGGGTGATCAACTCCTCCAACCGAAGCCGATTGACCAGGTTGCCCACCAGCTGCTCGAACACGATCGCGGTGCCGGCCTCGGACAGGCCGGCGTCGGCGCGCAGCGAGGCGCACAGCACCTCGAGCCGTTCCCGGAACGCGTCGTCGCCCCAGCCGTCGAGGCCGGTGCGCTCGGTCGCGGTGGCCAGCAACAGCGCCGGGGTCAACTCCAGGGTGGCGCCGTAGCCGGCCAACGCCTCACGCATCGGGGCCGCGGCCGCCGGAAACACCGGTGCGGCAAGGTCATCGAGCCGAATCGGCGCCGGCCGCGCGGTGGTGGCGCTCACCGGGCCAGCTCCGCGACGTCCACCACCCGGCACCGGGGGCGCTGCGGGGTGGCCTCGGGCAAGAACCAGCGCAGCCAGACCAGGCCCGTGGAGCGGCCCGCCGTGGACACCCAGTTGGGGTGGCCGGGATCGGTGTCGCTGACGACGATCTGCCACGACCCGTCCGGTTCGTAGCTCACCTGCGCGCCGTTGATCGTGACCCGTTCCCGGGTGTAGTCGTAGGTGTGCAGGAACGGGTTCCACAGGCACAGGTTCCAGAACACGCACGGCGGCGAGCTGCCCTCGATGATCAGCGCCTGCTGCGGTTCCAACCGATAGGAGCCCATCGCGTAGGCGGCGTCGCCGGCCGCCCACCCGACGGTGCGGCTGGGCACCGGGTAGGGCTCCTGGATTTCGTTGGGCGGCTCCAGGCGGATGGGCACCATCGCGCACTGTTCGCGCACCCAGGTCCGCGCGGCCCGCAGCCGCCGGGTCAGATCGGCGCGGCTGTCGTGCCGCCGGGTCGGCGGGTCGAGCGCCTCGATCTTCCACCGGGGCCGGCGATCCGTGCCGGGTGCGGTCAGGTAGTCGCGGGTGAGGATGAACACCGCGTCGGGCTCCAGCTTGAGCCACCCGCCCGGCTGCGGGTCGGCGCTAATGGTGAACGCGAAGTTTCCCTCGTCGTCGAATTCCAGGTCGCGGTCGTTGATCGTTGCGATGATCCGGTCGCTGTAGCGACCGTCGTCGGGACCACCGTAGACGGTCATCGACAGGTAGACCGCGTCGCCGCGGTTACCGGTCACCCGGTAGCTGCGCTGCGGGTCGATGGGCGCCAGTTGGTAGAAGGCGTCCGAGTTGTCCCCGCCCCACTTCAGATACGGGCCGATCACGTCGACCAGGATCGGTTTGTCGGCCTCGCCCCAGACGTAGGCGTCGACGGCGACCCGCAGCAGGCTGAACGCCAGCCGGTAGCCGTCGAGCAGGTCGGCCTCATCGAGCGGCGGGTCGGCGCCCAGCAGCCGCTGCTCGACCGCGCGGACCTCGTCGAGCAAGTCGCCGAACGCGCGCGACAGGTCGGAATCCGTTGGGGTGTCGGTCATCGCTGTTCCTTCCTTCGTGGCACGGCTCCCTGCAGCAGCAGTGCGCAGAGGCGGTCGACCGCATCGTCGATGCCGTCGGGGTCCAGGACGTGGGCGATGTAAAAAGTGGTGCCCACCAGCACGTCGTAGGCCATCTCGACGTCGAGGTCCGGATGCACCGCCCGTTGCGCGATGCCGTCGCGGACCAGCGTCCCGAACGCGGCGCGGGTCTGCTGGTCGAGCAACTGCTGGGTGCGGATCTGCAGTTCCGGGTCGCGGTGCCGGTCGGCCAGGATGCCCATCGTCGCGGCGGCCACCACCGGATCCCGCCAGAACTCGAAGACCCCCCGCACAAAACGGTGCAGGTCGGCCTCGAACTCCCCCGAGCTGTCCAGCACGTCACCGACGTCGGCGGCGTCAAAGACCGCGTCGAACACCACGTGGGCCTTCGACGGCCAACGCCGATACACGGTGGGGCGGCTGACATTTGCCTCCCGTGCGATCGCCTCGATCGACACCTGGTCGTAGCCGTCGCGGGTCAGCAGCCGCCGCGTCGCCGACACGATGGCCCGGCCGGTGCGCGGATCCCGCGGACGGCCGCGGCCCGCCTCGCTCGCCGCAGCATCACCACCCATGCGCTAAACCATTACATGTCGTAACGTAAATGGTCAATGGCCGGTTTCGCAGGGACGCGCCTCCCCCGCCGGTAGGGTGGGCGCCATGGCGTTTGCTGCGGACCCCCGTGCGGCAACTGGCTACGAGGCGCGCTGGGAGCAGCACAACGTCGAGCGGCGTGCGCAGATTCTGCGGGCCGCCGTGGAACTCATCGAAGCGAGCCCGCCCGGCGGCGACGTGTCGGTGTTGAGCATCGCCAAGCGCGCCGGCGTCGCGAAATCGGTGGTGTATCGGCAGTTCAGCAGCAAGGAAGAGCTGGAATGCCGGGTGCGCTCCTACGTGTTCGACGACTTCGCCGCGGTGCTGGACACCAAACTCGACGTGACCAACGGGTCGTTGCGCGAAATTTTGACCCGCACCGTCGAAGCGGTCGCCGACTGGATGATCGATCATCCCCGGCTCGACGAATTCGCCCGCCGCGGGCCGACTTTCGAGGGGGACGGCTCACTGGACGCGGTGGGCGAGTTGAAGCTGCGGATGACGCGTCAGGCCGAGGACATCATCGCCGAGATCGCGGCGACGATCGGGGTCGACGACGCCGCATTCACCTCGGTGCCGTTCGCGGTGGTGACCATGGTCGAGGCCACCTTGTCGGCTTGGCGTCGCGGCGCCGCGCCCACCCGGTCCCGGGAGGAGATGATCGCGCACCTGGCCGACTTCGCCTGGTACGTGTTGGACGGGGCGGCCCGATCGGCCGGGCTCGAGGTCAGCCGGGACGACCCGCTGATGGCGGTGATCACCGCACTGACAAACCGCTGACCTGCAGTAGTCCGGCGTTGTAGTCGGCGACCAGGCTGCGGACGGTTTCCTGGGCGCAGGATTTGTTGGTGCCGATGAACCCGGTCGGGCCCCGCTTGATCCAGCCGGTGACATACACGCCCGCGGGCCCGGGCACCCGGCCGCCGTCATGGGGCACCGTGGCGGTGGCGTCATCGAAGGGCAGCCCGGGCACCGGTTGGCCCCGGTATCCGATCGAGGTGAGCACCAGGCCCGCGTCGATGGTGCGCTGCTCCCCCGTGGCGTGCACCCGCGTCGACCCGTCGGCGGTGTCGATGACCTCATTGCGCACGAACCGCACCCCGCGCACGGCGTCCTCGCCGAGCACCGCGGTCGGCGACAGCCGATAGTCGAGCACGATGCGCCGATCACCGGCCCGGGCGGCGCCGCCACCCAACAGCGCTGCGCGCGGATCGGTGTCCGGGAGATCGTGGTCGGCGACGACGGCCACGCCCGGCGTCGCGCACAACCCGGCCAACTCGGGGACGGTGAACGCCGACTGCGCCGGTCCGCGCCGGCCGACGACCACGACCTCCTCAATCTCGCTGTGGCGCAGCGCCTCCAGCGCGTGCGGCGCGATATCGGTGCCGGCCAGCAGCGCCGGGTCCATGGTCAGGATCCGGGCGACGTCCAGGGCGACGTTGCCGTTGCCGATGATCACCGCGCGCGGGTGCGACAGGTCGAACGTTCGCTCGGCGAAGTCCGGATGCCCGTTGTACCAGGCGACAAACTCCGTTGCCGAGGCGACGCCGGGCAGCTGGATGCCCGGAATCTCGAGCCGGCGGTCCGCGGCCGCGCCGACCGCGTAGATGACGGCGTGGTGCTCCGCGCGCAGCTCGTCGTGGCCGATCTGGGTGCCGACCTCGGTGTCCAGCACCAACTCCACCCGCGGGTCGGCGCGAATGCGGTCGAAGTGGTCGGCCACGCCGCGGGTGCGGCGGTGATCGGGTGCGACACCGAAGCGCGCCAGCCCGTATGGCCGACTCAGCCGCTCGTAGATCCACACCCGGGCACCGGGAATGGTGAGCAGCTCGTCGGCGGCGTACATCGCGGCGGGCCCGGATCCCACGATCGCGACCCGCAACTCGCCGCCGTCGCGCACCGCCAGCGGCGGCACGATGGGCGCGAGAATGGGCCGTGGCCGCGGGGTGGCGTAGAAGTCGGCGTTCAGGGCGACGAACACGGTCTCGTGCGCGGCCAGCTTGCTGTCGTGCTTGATGGCGTCGACCGGGCACGCCGACACGCACGCACCGCAGTCGACGCACTCGGCCGGGTCGACGTAGAGCATCTCCGCGGTACCGAAGTCCGGCTCGTCGGGGGTGGGGTGAATGCAGTTGACCGGGCAGGCGTAGACGCAGGACGCGTCGCCGCAGCAGGACTGCGTGATGACGTGCGGCATCAGCGGATCGCGCGCGCCGAGCGATCCGGGGCGCTGCGGTAGCGCGCCGGCTCGCCGTCGATGCCGCACCGCTTCCACACCCAGCGGCCGACCCGGTTCATCAACCCGAGTTCCTCGGTCAGCGCCCGCATCTCACCGAAGTAGCCGGCCAGGATCTTGCGCGACTGCGGGCTGCGCCAAAACGCCTCCTTGATCACCGCGTCCGGGATGTCGAACCGGGCGGCGAACGATTTCGGCGGTGCCATGATTTCGTGCGCCAGCCAGCGCAGCGCCAGCGGAAACGCCACGCTGCCAAACGCCCGCATACCGCGGGATCGCCGCGGCATGTGGACCTTGAGGAACTCGTTGGCCCACGAGATGTGGCGCGCCTCTTCGGCGATGTGGATCTGCATGGTCCGCAACACCGCGGGCGGGATGTTGGCCCCCTCGCGGATCAGCGCCTTCTGGAAGTGATCGATCGGTTCCTCGCCGGCCAGGATTCCGGCCATGAACGCGGTCGGCGAGTACTGGCCGACCAGGCCGATGTAGGGCGAGAGCCGGCGGAACAACGGCCGCATCCCCGGCACGTCGGCCCCCGAGCGGTTCACCAGCTCCTGGAACATCTGGATGTGGTTGCACTCTTCGGTCATCTCGTGCAGGGCGTACCGGAACTCCGGGGAGTTGTTGGGCAGCTTCATGATGAACGCCATCAGCCCGCGGATCAGGATGCTCTCGAACGCCGCCCCCACCTTGACCGTGTTCAACGTCCGCCATTTGCCGATCTCGATCTGCCGGTCCAGCGGCTGGTGCTGGTACCACCAGGTGGCGCCCAGCGGGTCGACCTCCGGGGACAGCACCCAGCGCGGATCGTCGGGGTCGAGCGCCATCTCCGGGGCATCCCAGGCGATGTCCAGATACGGATCGAACCGTCGCCGCACCGACCCCTCAGACAGCACGGCCAACAGATCGTCGTAGTCCGCGCCGCTGTCCCCGCTGCGCACCGGCGTCCGCCGGCTGGTTGCTGACGTCATAGCCGACAATTTACCGGGACCATGCGTCCCAGTAAATAGGGGGCACGGGCGATTACAGGGTGCGGGCGATGATTTCCTTCATGATCTCGTTGGTGCCGGCGTAGATCTTCTGCACCCGCTGGTCGGTCCACATCCGCGCGATCGGGTATTCGACCATGTAGCCGTAGCCCCCGAACAGCTGCAGGCACTCGTCGGCGGCGACCATCGCCCGCTCGGTGGTCCACCACTTCGCCATCGCCACCGTCGGGATGTCGAGTTCGCCGCGGATGTGCCGGGCGATGCAGTCGTCGATGAAGACCCGGCCGATTTTGGCCTCGGTAGCGATCTCGGCGAGTTTGAACTTGGTGTTCTGGAACGCGAAGATCGGCTTGCCGAAGGCCTGGCGCTCCTTGGTGTAGCGCAGGGTGTGCTCCAGGGCGACCTCCATGCCGGCCACCGACGCCAGCGCGATGATCAGCCGCTCCTGCGGCAGCTGCTGCATCAGCTGGATGAAGCCCTGCCCCTCGCTGTCCCCGAGCAGGTTCGACACCGGGATGCGGACGTCCTCGAAGAACAGCTCGGAGGTGTCCTGGCCCTTCTGGCCCACCTTCTCCAGCACCCGGCCGCGCCGGAAGCCCGGGCGGTCGGCCTCCACCAGCACCAGCGAGATCCCGCCGGCGCCCGCGGACGCGTCGGTCTTGGCCACCACAATGATCAGGTCGGCCTGTTGGCCGTTGGTGATGAAGGTTTTCGAGCCGTTGACGACGTACTCGTCGCCCTCGCGGATGGCCTTGGTCTTCACGTTCTGCAGGTCGGATCCGGTGCCGGGTTCGGTCATCGCGATGGCGCCCACCACTTCACCGCTGGCCATCTTCGGCAGCCACTGCCGTTTTTGCTCCTCGCTGCCGTAGGCCAGCAGGTAGTGCGCGACGATGCCGTTGTGCAGGGTGACCCCCCACGACGTATCGCCGCACCGGGCCTGCTCCTCGATCAGCACCGCCTCGTGCGCAAAGGTGCCGCCCCCGCCGCCGTACTCCTCGGGGATCGACAGACACAACAGGCCCAGCTCGCCTGCCTTGGTCCACAAGTCGCGGTCGACGTGGTGCTGCTCGATGAACTTGTCGATGTTGGGGGCCAGTTCCTTGTCGATGAAGGCGCGCGCGAGATCACGCAGGGCCGCCAGGTCGTCGTCCATCCATGCTGAATCGGGCATTTACGGGCCTTTCTGCTGCCATTTGGCCGAACTTGCACCAACCGGTCGGTCGGCGTCTCGGGTCCGCAATTTACCGGGACCGGCGGTCGCAGTAAATAGCGTGTTGGTGAGCCCGTGGGCGGCACGGCGCCGCGAACCGCCACGCCGGTGGCGCGGCCCCGGTTACGGTTGGGTGACCTCTACCGAGAAAGGCCGCGACAATGCCGTCCGACGCCTCTGTCCTCGAACCACCGATTCCGGTTCCCGACGTTCCCGGCGCCGAGGCGGGCGCCGAGGGTCTGCCCCCGCGATCCGCGCTGTCGGCCGGTCAACGCGTGATCGTCGACGCGTCGGCCATCGCCGATCTGGGGTTGCGCACCGCGATCGCGTCGCTGGTCGGGGTGGCGATGGTGCCCCCGGTGCTGGCCGCCGCCGCGCGCCGCGACCAGTCCAGCGCCGAGCGGGCGAGTCTGGGCTTCTACGCCGAGCTGGCCGCCAATCAGGATGCGACGCAGTCGTTTCCGGCCCCGACGGAGTTGCCGCGGGTGTCGTCGCGGCCGGCCAATCCGGTGGCCGAGTGGGTGGCACGCGGCAACGTCAGCAATATCGCGTTCGCCAGCGGCTTCGAGGCGGTCAACCCGGCGATGCGTGAGCGGTGGCGCACGTTGTCGCGCAACAACATCGTGCGCGCCCAGCATTGGCGGCACGACGACGGGCCGCGGCCGACGTTGTGCGTCATCCACGGCTTTATGGGTTCGCCGTACCTGTTCAACGGGTTGTTCTTCTCGCTGCCCGCGTTTTACCGATCCGGGTACGACGTGTTGCTCTACACCTTGCCGTTTCACGGCCGCCGCGCCGAAAAGTGTTCGCCGTTCAGCGGTTACGGATACTTCTCGCTGGGCATGTCCGGGTTCGCCGAGGCGATGGCGCAGGCCGTGCACGACTTCCGGTCGGTGATCGACTATCTGCGCTACACCGGTGTCGAGCGGATCGCGCTGACCGGGATGTCGCTGGGCGGCTACACCGCGGCGCTGCTGGCGGCGGTGGAGGACCGCCTGGAGGCGGTGATTCCCAACGTGCCGGTGGTGTCGGTGGAATCCGAGGTCGACGACTGGTTCCCGGCCAATAAGCTGTTTGCCCTGGGGCATTGGCTCGGCCGGATCAGCCGTGAGGAGTTTGCGGCCGCCTCGGCGTATCACTCGCCGCTGAACTATGCGCCGGTGATCCCCAGGGAGCGCCGGCTGATCATCACCGGCCTCGGTGACCGGTTGGCGCCGCCGGAGCAGGCCGAAATGCTGTGGGAGCATTGGGATCGCTGTGCGCTGCACTGGTTTCCCGGTAACCATATTCTGCACGTCAGCCAGCCGGAGTATCTGCGCCGCACCCTGCGCTTCCTGCACCCGTTCATGTCCGGTTAGCGCGCGGCCCCGCCGCGGGCGCGCGGCCCCGCCGCGAGCGTGCACAAAATGCCAGTCCCGAGCGGGGTTTGGCGTACATTTGTGCACGCTCGCGGCCAAAGGCCAAAGGCCAAAGGCTATACCGCGGCGTGGCGGGCCCGCACCCGCGTCACCGCGCTGGGCCACCGCAGCTGCGCCAGCAGGCCGGCGGGCATCGGGGCGTGGCCGTCGAGCCGCCGCACCGACAGCGGGTGCAGCGCCCGCAGCGCCGAGCGCTGATTGCCGCGCTGCGGGGTCAGGCCGGGCAGCGGCGGCGCACCGCCGGGCTCCTCTTGGGTGTGGAACGCGCAGGCCGCCGCGACGGTGGGTCCGGCTGCGGTTTCGGCGATTTCGACCGCGGTCCAAATCTCCCGCGCCGGATGCGCCCAGATCGCCGCGAGGGTGTCCGGCAGGCCGGCGTCGGGGCTGAGCCGGTAGGCCGCCACGTAGCCGGTGGTGCCTTCCCACACGGCGTGCCAGGTTTCCCGGGCACTGGGCGCGAACAGCTCCGGAACGTCCTCGGCGTCGGCGCCGGTGACCTCCCAGCCGCTTTCCCGCAGATGGTCGGCGAGCCGGCGCACCGCCACCTCGGCGGTTTCGTACAGCGGGATCCGCGGCGAGCGGGCTTGCAGCGCGGGCAGGTTCGCCGCCGCCGACAGGGTCAGCCCGATCCAGGTCTCGCGCTGCGGCGCGCCGCCGGATTCGGTGTCGCGGCTGGTGACCCGGACCGCGTCGGCCCGGATCCCGTACCGGTTCAGGTAGCGCGCGATCAGCGGCAGCGGCAGCACGTCGGCGTCATCGACCGGCGGGGTGACCCGCAGCACCGCAGTGGCCCGCACGTCGGTGCCGGTCGACGGTTCGGAGTGCCCTCGCCTGCCGACCAGCATCGCCGCCCGGCGACGCACGATGCTGGTCAGGTGCAGCCCGCGCCACCAGGCCAGCAGCAGCAGCGCCACGGCGACGCCGACGCCGAGCACCCAGCGGTCTCGGGTCGACTGCCACGGGTAGGCCATCGCCGCGGGCACCACGGCCAACGCGACCAGGGTGATGCGGGCGGGACCCGGCCAGGCAATGTTCGGTCGGCTCACGAGGTGGGTTCCTTTCGTCGGCGCGCGGCGATCACGGCCGCGGCCCCTA
>NZ_MLQM01000082.1:0-21403 GCF_001854525.1 Mycobacterium talmoniae | reverse complement strand
AGCCACGCCGCGCTGCTGCTGGCCCAGGGCGCCGGCCGGCTGCTGCGCCGCGTCGACGACCGCGGCGTGGTCGCGGTGCTGGACTCCCGGATGGCGACCGCGCGCTACGCCGGGTATCTGCGCGCCTCGCTGCCCCCGTTTTGGCACACCACCGACGGCGCCCGGGTGCGCGCGGCGCTGGGCCGGCTGGCCTCGGCGTGAGGTGAATGCCGCCGCCCCCAGGGCGGGCGTCGCACTATCCTGAAACGATCCGGCAGCCAGCGCCCCGAGAGGTAACCACCGATGCGTCGACGACACCTGGGGCGTGTCCTGGCCGCGGCGGCCACGCTGCTGACGCTGAGTTCCTGCGCCCGGGCGATCGATGGCCACCCGGTGTCGGTGTTCGCCGACCCGTTCCGGGTCGGCGGCCTGGAGGCCGTCGACGGGCCGACCGGGCTGCGGCCCGACGCCGCCGAACCGACCCGCGACGTGGAGCACACCGACGGCGGGCGCGTCGACACCCTGGCCGCGCAGTCGGTCAGCGACCTCGAGGAATTCTGGGGGGACACCTTCGCCGACACCTTCCAGGGCCGGTTTAGGCCGGTGGACCGGCTGGTGTCGTGGAGCGCGCTGGACGTCGGCGGCCGGTTCTGCGACACCGGCACCTTCAAGCTGGTCAACGCCGCCTACTGCAAACTCGACAACACCATCGGCTGGGACCGCGGCGTGCTGCTGCCCGCGCTGCGCAACGCCTACGGCGATATGGCCATCCCGATGGTGTTGGCCCACGAATACGGCCACGCGATCAGCAAGGCGGCCAAGCTGACCAAAAAGCGCACCCCGATCCTGGTGGCCGAACAGCAGGCCGACTGCTTCGCCGGGGTGTACCTGCGCTGGGTGGCCCAAGGCGACTCGCCGCGCTTCACGCTGAGCACCGGGGACGGGCTGAACGCGGTGCTGGCCGCGATGCTGGTGCTGCGCGACCCGGTGCTGCACGAGGAGGAAATCGACGGCGGCGGCAACGAGCACGGTTCGGCGTTCGAACGGATCTCGGCGTTCCAGTTCGGCTTCACCGAGGGCGCCGCGTCGTGCGCGGGCATCGACGTCAAGGAGATCGACGCCCGGCGCGGGGCGCTGCCGGTGGCGCTGCAGCGCGACCAGACCGGGGAGTGGCCGGTCAGCGAGGACTCCGCGCGCACCATCGTCGACGCGATGGCCACCGTGTTTCCGCTGCCCGACCCGCCGCAGCTGAGTTTCGACGCCGAGGCGGCCGAGGCCTGCGGCGACGCCCGGCCCAGCCCGCCGGCGTCGTACTGCCCGGCCAGCAACACCATCGCGGTGGACCTGCCCCAGCTGATCAAGATGGGTGTCCCGCGGGAGGGTGACGCCGCGTCGATGCTGTCCGGCGACAACACCGCCTATTCGGTGCTGGTGTCGCGCTACATGCTGGCGGTGCAGGCCGACCGCGGTGGTTTGGTGCTCGACAACGCCGAAGCCGCGCTGCGCACGGCGTGTTTGACCGGGGTGGGCACCACCGCGCTGTCCAACGGCGTCAGCACCGGCACCGGGCACAGCGTGGCGTTGACCGCCGGCGACCTCGACGAGGCGGTGTCGGGGCTGTTGACCAACGGCCTGGCGGCCAGCGACATCAACGGCGAGACCGTGCCGGCCGGGTTCTCCCGCATCGACGCCTTCCGCACCGGGGTGCTCGGCGACGTCGACCGCTGCATCGCCCGGTTCAGCTGACCGGCTTTCCCTTGCCGAGCAGACGCAGATTCGCACAAAAGCCGCCGCGGCAGTGCGAATCTGCGTCTGCTCGCGGCGAATGGCGACCCGGTCAGGCCAGGGTGACCAGGCCCAGTTCGTTGGCGGCGGCCAACATCGGGTGGTTGGGCAGCACCCGCACCGTGTAGCCCACCGACCCGGCCACCGGCAGCGGCGTGGTGGTCACGAAGATGTCGGCGCCGCCGGCGGCGCCGCTGTGCGTCATCGCGACGGTCACCGGGTCCTGCAGCACGTCACCGGCGTCGACGCGGCCCAGCACCGCCTGCACGGTGACCTCGTCGGGTCGCAGCCCGGCCAGCTGCACGGTCGCGGTCAACGTCAGCTTCGACCCCAGCAGCGGGGTATCCGGCAGGCCGGTGCCGTCGACGTCGGTGATCGAGATCTTCGGCCACGCCTGCTGGGCGCGCCGACGGTAGTCGGCCAGCTCGCGGGCGGCCTCGAACGCGGCGCCGTCCGCGCCGATGACCGCGCGCACCGACTGCGCGGCCGGGGTGTAGTACGTCTCCACGTAGTCGCGCACCATCCGCGACGCCATCACCTTGGGCCCCAGCGTCTGCAGGGTGTGGCGCACCATCTCGATCCACCGCCGTGGCACCCCGTGCTCGTCGCGTTCGTAGAACTTCGGCGCCACCGAGGTCGCCAGCAGGTCATACAGCGCGCTGGCCTCCAGGTCGTCGCGGCGGCCCTCGTCGGCCACCCCGGCGGCGGTCGGGATCTCCCACCCGTTTTCGCCGTCGTACCACTCGTCCCACCAGCCGTCGCGGATCGACAGGTTCAACCCGCCGTTGAGCGCGCTTTTCATCCCGGAGGTGCCGCACGCCTCCAGCGGGCGCAGCGGGTTGTTCAACCACACGTCGCAGCCCCAGTACAGCCGCCGGGCCATCGACATGTCGTAGTCGGGCAGAAACGCCACCCGGTGCCGCACCTCGGGCCGGTCGGCGAACCGCACCACCTGCTGGATCAGCGCCTTGCCGGCGTCGTCGGCGGGATGCGACTTGCCGGCGACGATCAGCTGGATCGGGCGCTCCTCGTCAAGCAGCAGCTGCTGCAGCCGGTCCGGATCGCGCAGCATCAGCGTCAGCCGCTTGTAAGTGGGCACCCGGCGGGCGAACCCGACGGTCAGCACCTCAGGGTCGAAAGCCGTGGCGATCCAGCCGAGTTCGGCCTCCGAGGCGCCGCGTTCCCGCCAGGACCGGCGCAGCCGGGCCCGGACGTCGTCGATCAGCAGCGCGCGCAGCTGCGACCGGATCCACCACAGATGCCCCGGATCGACCTGCTGCAGCCGCTGCCACACACTGGGCTCGGACAGCGAATCGGAGCCGGCCAACTCGCGGCCCAGCTGCAGCCACTGCGGCGCCGCCCAGGTCGGCGCGTGCACCCCGTTGGTGATCGACCCGATCGGCACCTCGGTGCGGTCGAACCCGGACCACAGGTCGTTGAACATCGCCCGACTGACCCGGCCGTGCAGCAGCGACACCCCGTTGGCCCGCTGCGCCAACCGCAACCCCAGGTGGGCCATGTTGAAGGTGTCCGGGTCGGGTTCGGCGCCCAGCGCCACGATCGCGTCGGTGGACACCCCGGGCAGCAGCCCGGCCGCGCCGTCGCCACCGAGGTAGCGGCGCACCAGCTCCACCGGGAACCGGTCGATGCCGGCCGGCACCGGGGTGTGGGTGGTGAACACCGTCGAGGCGCGCACCACGGTCAGCGCGGTGTCGAAATCCAGCCCGGCGCCGGTCATCAGCTCCCGGATGCGTTCGGCGCCGAGGAATCCCGCGTGGCCCTCGTTCATGTGGAACACCTCGGGGTCGGGCAGCCCTTCGAGCGCGGTGAACGCCCGGATCGCCCGCACCCCGCCGATCCCGGCCAGGATCTCCTGTTTGATCCGGTGTTCCTGGTCGCCGCCGTACAGCCGGTCGGTGACCCCGCGCAGCTCGTGCTCGTTTTCCGGGATGTCGGAGTCCAGCAACAGCAGCGGCACCCGGCCGACCTGCGCCACCCAGATCCGGGCCCGCAGCAGTGCGTCGGGCAGGGCCAGCTCGATCAGCACCGGCGCGCCGCCGCTGTCGGTGAGCAGCCGCAGCGGCAGGCCCTGCGGGTCCAGCGGCGGATAGGTTTCGTGCTGCCAGCCGTCGGCGGTCAGCGACTGGCGAAAGTAGCCGGAGCGGTAGTACAGGCCGACCGCGATCAGCGGTACCCCCAGGTCCGAGGCGGACTTCAGGTGGTCCCCGGCCAGGATCCCCAGCCCGCCGGAGTAGTTCGGCAGCACCTCGGCGACCCCGAACTCCATCGAGAAGTAGGCGATCGACGTCGGCATCGCGGTGCCGTTGTGTTGCTGCTGCTGGTACCACAGCGGCCGGCTCAGGTAGTCGTCGAGGTCGGCGGCCAGCGCGTCGAGCCGCGCCACAAAGCCCTCATCGGTGGTCAGCTCGTCGAGCCGGGCCGGGCTCACCGCGCCCAGCAGCGCCACCGGATCCTGGCCGCAGCGCACCCACAGCTCCGGGTCGATGGCGGCAAACAGCTCCTGGGTGGGCTGCTCCCAGGACCACCGCAGGTTGATCGACAGTTGCTCCAGCGCGGCCAGGCGCTCGGGCAGGTGGGCGCGGACGGTGAACCGGCGGAGGGCTTTCACGCGTCCTTAGCTTACTGACGATTCGGTTGCGCGCAGGTCGCGAAGCGAGCGCTGCGCCCGGCGCAGGTATAGCCCGCCCATTACGGTGGGTATGAGACGCGCAGGGATGTTCGACAACCAGTAGGACGGAGTGGATTGGGTGCCTGGCCGGGTCGAGATCGATGACGTCCAGCCCGTCGTATCGTGCGGCGGGTATCCGGCCAAGGCGGTGGTCGGTGAGGTGGTCCCGGTGCGCGCCACGGTGTGGAGCGACGGCCACGAGACGGTGGCGGCGACCCTGGTCGCGCAGTATCTGGGGCCGCACTATCCGCAGCCGGGCACCCGGCACCGGATCCCGGCCCCGAACGCGGCGCCGCAGGTGCAGCCCATCTCGGCGCCGATGACGATGGGCGTGGAGCCCTACGTGTTCCACGGCCAGTTCACCCCCGACCGGGTCGGGTTGTGGGGGTTCCGGGTCGACGGCTGGGGCGACCCGATCGACACCTGGCGGCACGCCGTGACCGCCAAACTCGACGCCGGCCAGGGCGAAGCCGAGTTGTCCAACGACCTGCTGATGGGGGCGCGGCTGTTGGACCGGGCCGCCGCGGCGGCCCCGCGCCGCCGACGCCAACCGCTGGCGGCGGCCGCGGCGGCGCTGCGCGCCCCCGGTGATCCGCTGAGCCGGGCCGCGCTCGCGCTGTCCGCCGAGGTCACCGACGTGCTGGCCGAGCATCCGCTGCGCGACCTGGTCACCCAGGGCCACCAGTTCACGGTCTGGGTGGATCGCCCGCTGGCCCGGTTCGGCGCCTGGTATGAGATGTTCCCCCGCTCCACCGGCGGCTGGGACGCCGACGGCACCCCGGTGCACGGCACCTTCGCCACCGCCGCCGCGGCGCTGCCCCGGATCGCCGAGATGGGGTTCGACGTGGTGTACCTGCCGCCGATCCACCCGATCGGCAAGGTCCACCGCAAGGGCCGCAACAACGCGGTGACCGCCGAACCCGGCGACGTCGGCTCACCGTGGGCGATCGGCAGCGACGAGGGCGGGCACGACGCCATCCACCCGCAGCTGGGCACCCTCGAGGACTTCGATGAGTTTGTGGCCGCCGCGCGCGAGTTGGGCCTGGAGGTGGCGCTGGACCTGGCGCTGCAGTGCGCCCCGGATCACCCGTGGGCCCGCGCCCACCGGCACTGGTTCACCGAGTTGCCCGACGGCACCATCGCCTACGCCGAGAACCCGCCGAAGAAATACCAGGACATCTACCCGCTGAACTTCGACACCGATCCCGCCGGCCTGTACGACGCGGTGCTGGCGGTGGTGCGGCACTGGGTCGAGCACGGGGTGAAGGTGTTCCGGGTCGACAATCCGCACACCAAGCCGCCCGACTTCTGGGCCTGGCTGATCGGTCAGGTCAAGGCCGCCGACCCCGACGTGGTGTTCTTGTCCGAGGCGTTCACCCCGCCGGCGCGCCAATACGGGTTGGCCAAGCTCGGCTTCACCCAGTCCTACACCTACTTCACCTGGCGCACCTCGAAGGCCGAGCTCACCGAATTCGGCCGGGAGATCGCCGAATTCGCCGATTTCCGCCGGCCGAACCTGTTCGTCAACACCCCCGACATCCTGCACGCCAGCCTGCAGCACGGCGGCCCGGGCATGTTCGCCATCCGCGCGGTGCTGGCGGCGACCCTGAGCCCGGCCTGGGGGATGTATTCCGGCTACGAGCTTTTCGAGCACCGCGCGGTGCGCGACGGCAGCGAGGAGTACCTGGACTCGGAGAAATACGAGTTGCGGCCCCGCGACTATGCGGCCGCGCTGGCCGAGGGGCGGTCGCTGGAGCCGTTCATCACCGCGCTCAACGCGATCCGCCGCACCCACCCCGCGCTGCGGGAGTTGCGCACCATCGCCTTCCATCACCTGGACAACGACGCGTTGCTGGCCTACAGCAAGTTCGACCCGAGCACCGGTGACTGCGTGTTGGTGGTGGTGACGCTCAACGCTTTTGCCGCCGAGGAGGCGACGTTGTGGCTGGACATGGCCGCGCTGGGACGCGAACCCTACGAACAGTTTTGGGTGCGCGACGAAATCACCGGCGAGGACTACCACTGGGGCCAGGCCAATTACGTGCGCATCGACCCGGCCCGCGCGGTGGCCCACATCATCAACATGCCGCTGATACCGGAGGAATCCCGAACCACACTGTTGCGCCGGGGGTGACGGGCAGATGAAACGAACCGAACAGCTGGACAGTCCGCACCTGGCACCCGACCGCGGCGAGCTGGCCCGGTTGCTGGCCGGGGTGCAGCACGACCCGCACGCCATCCTGGGCGCCCACGAATACGGCGATCACACCGTGATCCGCGCGTTGCGCCCGCACGCGGTGACGGTGACGGCGCTGGTGGGCGGCGACCGCTACGAGCTGCAGCACCTGGAGTCGGGGCTGTTCGCGGTGGCACTGCCGTTCGTCGACCTGATCGACTACCGGCTGCAGGTGCGCTACGGGGACGACGCTGTGCACACCGTCGCCGACGGCTACCGGTTCCTGCCCACCTTGGGCGAGGTCGACCTGCACCTGTTCGCCGAGGGCCGCCACGAACGGCTGTGGGAGGTGCTGGGCGCGCATCCCCGCTCGTTCACCACCGCCGACGGTGTGGTGAGCGGGGTGTCGTTCGCGGTGTGGGCCCCCAACGCCAAAGGGGTCGGCCTGATCGGCGACTTCAACGGGTGGAACGGCAACGACGCGCCGCTGCGGGTGCTGGGCTCTTCGGGGGTGTGGGAGCTGTTCTGGCCGGGCTTCCCGCCCGACGGGCTGTACAAGTTCCGGGTGCACGGCGCCGACGGCGTCGTCACCGACCGGGCCGACCCGTTCGCGTTCGCCACCGAGGTGCCGCCGCAGACCGCGTCGCGGGTGAACGTCAGCAGCTACACCTGGCGCGACGGCGACTGGATGGCGCAGCGCGCGCAGCACAACCCGGTGCACGAGGCGATGAGCACCTACGAAGTGCACCTGGGTTCGTGGCGACCGGGGCTCAGCTACACCGAGTTGGCCCGCGAACTGGTGGATTACGTGGTGGCGCACGGCTTCACCCACGTCGAGATGCTGCCCGTCGCCGAGCACCCGTTCGGCGGGTCGTGGGGGTATCAGGTCACCTCGTATTACGCGCCGACGTCCCGGTTCGGCAGCCCCGACGAGTTCCGCGGGCTGGTCGACGCGCTGCACCGGGCCGGGATCGGGGTGATCATGGACTGGGTGCCGGCCCATTTCCCCAAAGACGCCTGGGCGCTGGGGCGTTTCGACGGGACCCCGCTCTACGAACACTGGGACCCCAAACGCGGGGAGCAACTCGACTGGGGCACTTACGTCTTCGACTTCGGCCGGCCGGAGGTGCGCAACTTCCTGGTGGCCAACGCGTTGTACTGGCTGACCGAGTTCCACATCGACGGGCTGCGGGTGGACGCGGTGGCGTCGATGCTGTACCTGGACTATTCGCGTCCCGCGGGCGGCTGGACGCCGAACATCTACGGCGGCCGGGAGAATTTGGAGGCGGTGCAGTTCCTGCAGGAAATGAACGCCACCGCCCATCGGGTGGCGCCCGGCATCGTGACGATCGCCGAGGAGTCGACCTCCTGGCCCGGGGTGACCAGGCCGACCAGCCTTGGCGGCCTGGGCTTTTCGATGAAGTGGAACATGGGCTGGATGCATGACACGCTGGACTATCTCAGCCACGACCCGGTGCACCGCTCCTATCACCACCACGAGGTGACGTTCTCGATGCTGTACGCGTTCAGCGAGAACTACGTGCTGCCGATCAGCCACGACGAAGTGGTGCACGGCAAGGGCACGCTGTGGGAGCGGATGCCGGGCAACGACCACGTCAAGGCCGCCGGGTTACGCAGCCTGCTGGCCTATCAGTGGGCGCATCCGGGTAAGCAGCTCCTGTTCATGGGCCAGGAGTTCGGCCAGCGCGCCGAATGGTCCGAGGAGCGCGGGGTGGACTGGTTCCAGCTCGACGAGAACGGCTTCTCGACCGGCATCCTGCGCCTGGTCGACGACATCAACGCCGCCTACCGCGCCCGGCCCGCGCTGTGGAGCCAAGACAGCCAACCCGACGGCTACTCGTGGATCGACGCCAACGACTCGGCCAACAACGTGTTGAGCTTCCTGCGGTACGGCAGCGACGGGTCGGTGCTGGCCTGCGTGTTCAACTTCGCCGGCACCGAGCACGCCGACTACCAGCTGGGGCTGCCGGTCGCCGGGCGGTGGCGCGAGGTGCTCAACACCGATGCGACCGACTATCACGGGTCCGGGATCGGCAACCTCGGCGGGGTGGACGCGGTCGAACGGCCCTGGCACGGCCGGCCGGCCTCGGCGGTGCTGGTGTTGCCGCCGCTGTCCGCGCTGTGGCTCGAACCGGAGTAAACCCGCGTTGACTCTGCGCTGACCAGGCGGTCCACTCGCACTTATGCCTGGTGGGCGCAGAGTCAACGCCAAAAGTCAGTACAGGGCGTTGGCGAGGTTGCGCCGGCCGGCGATGACGTCGGGGTCGGCGGGATCGAAGATTTCGAACAGCTCGATCAGCCGGGTGCGCACCGCGGTGCGCTCCTCCCCCGCGGTGCGCCGCACCAACGCGATCAGCCGGTCGAACGCGGCGGCGACATCCTGGTTGAGGATCTGCACGTCGGCGGCGGCGAAGGCGGCCTCGATATCGCCCGGGGCCGCGTCGGCGACCGCGACCGCGTCCGGGCGCTGCGCGGTGGCGCGCTGCAGGAACGCGATCTGGCGCACCGCCGCCTTGGCTTCGACGTGCTCGGGGTCGGCGTCCAGGATCGCCTGGTAGGCGGTGCCGGCGGCGGGGAAGTCGCCGGCCTCCAGCAGCTGGCGGGCCCGCTCCAGCGCCGGGTCGACCTGTTCGTCGTCGGCGTCGCCGCCACCGCTGAGCTTGCCCGCGGTCGCCGACAGCAACGAGTCCAGCCAGCGCCGCAACTGGTCGGCGGGCTGCACGCCCTGAAAGCTGGTCAGCGGTTGCCCGGCGCCCAGGGCGACGACGGTGGGCACCGCCTGCACCCCGAAGATCTGCGCCACCCGGGGGCTGGTGTCCACGTTGACCGCGGCCAGCGCCCACTTGCCGTTGTCGGCGGCGGCGAGGTCGGCCAGGGTCTCGCCCAGCTGCACGCACGCCTCGCTGCGCGGTGACCACAACAGCACCACGACCGGCACCTGGTTGGACCGGACCAGCACCTCGTCTTCGAAGTTGGCCTCGGTGACTTCAGTGCCGAACTGCCCGGTGGTCGCACCGCCGCCCGCCGCGGTCTGCTGGGCGCGTTGCTTGAGTCCGGACAGGTCTACCGCGCCGGCCATGGCCGGTGCAATCGGGGGTCGCGGTCGGGTCACGCCGTCAAGTCTGTCACAACACCCGACCGGCGCCTCAGCCGCTCAGCCGGTGACGTCACCCGCCGCCGACCGGCGGTTATGAGCAAGATCACAGCCCCCGGCGCGCCCCCGCCGGCCGGCACCGCCAGCAAACCCGGCCTAGCCGGCCCGCAGGATCAACGCGTCGCCCTGGCCGCCGGCGCCGCACAGCGCCGCCACCGCGTAGCCCGAGCCCCGGCGCTTGAGCTCCAGGGCGGCGTGCAGGGTGATCCGCGCCCCGGACATGCCGATCGGGTGGCCGACGGCGATCGCCCCGCCGTGCACGTTGACGATGTCGGGGTTGATCCCCAACTCGCGGGTCGAGGCCAGCGCCACCGCGGCGAACGCCTCGTTGATCTCCACCACGTCGAGCTGGTCGAGCGCGATGCCTTCGCGGGCGACGGCCTTCTTGATGGCGTTGGCCGGCTGGGACTGCAACGTCGAATCCGGCCCGGCCACCACGCCGTGCGCACCGATCTCGACCAGCCAGCTCAGCCCGAGCTCTTGGGCCTTGGCCTTGTTCATCACCACCACCGCGGCCGCACCGTCGGAGATCTGCGACGACGACCCCGCCGTGATGGTGCCGTCCTTACGGAACGCCGGCTTCAGCCCGGACAGCGACTCGGCGGTGGTGTTGGCGCGGATGCCCTCGTCTTCGGTGAACTCCAGCGGATCCCCCTTGCGCTGCGGGATCTTCACCGGCACCACCTCGTCGGCGTACACGCCGTCCTTCCACGCCGCGGCGGCTTTTTGGTGCGACACCGCCGCGTACTCGTCCTGTTCGGCGCGGGTGAACTGATCGGCGTCGTTGCGCTGCTCGGTCAGCGCCCCCATCGGCTGATCGGTGAACACATCGTGCAGGCCGTCGTAGGCCAGGTGGTCCAGCACCGTGACGTCGCCGTACTTGTAGCCGGCGCGGCTGTCCATCAGCAGGTGCGGCGCCTTGGTCATGGACTCCTGGCCGCCGGCCACCACCACGTCGAACTCGCCGGCCCGAATCAGCTGGTCAGCCAGGGCGATGGAGTCGATCCCGGACAGGCACATCTTGTTGATGGTCAGCGTCGGCACGTCCCAGCCGATCCCCGCGGCCACCGCCGCCTGCCGCGCCGGCATCTGACCGGCGCCGGCGGTCAGCACCTGGCCCATGATCACGTATTCCACCAGCGCCGGCGGCACGCTGGCCTTCTCCAGCGCACCGGCGATCGCGACGGCCCCCAGGTCGCTGCCGGAGAAGTCCTTCAACGACCCCATCAGCTTGCCGATCGGGGTCCGTGCCCCAGCAACGATTACCGACGTGGTCATGAGTACCTCCAGAGCGGGTGGGGACGGCCGATCTTGCCGATCGGTGCAGCGCAATCTTTCCCATCAGGTTACCGTTGCGTTATGACCACCGATCAAGCTGACGCCCGTCCCGCCCTGGCCACCGCCCTGGTAACGGCGATCGACCACGTCGGTATCGCGGTGCCCGACCTGGCCGCCGCCAAGAAGTGGTACCACGACCGGCTCGGCATGATCGTGCTGCACGAAGAGGTCAACGAGGAGCAAGGCATCGTCGAGGCCATGCTGGCGGTGCGCGGCGCCCCGGTCGGCAGCGCCCAGATCCAGCTGATGGCCCCGATCGACGACGCCTCGACGATCGCGAAGTTCTTGGACAAGCGCGGCCCGGGCCTGCAGCAGCTGGCCTACCGGGTCAGCGACATCGACACCCTGTCCGAGCGGTTGCGCGACGAGGGCGTGCGGCTGCTCTACGACGCCCCGAAGCGCGGTACGGCAAACTCGCGGATCAACTTCATCCACCCCAAGGACGCCGGCGGGGTGCTGATCGAGCTGGTCGAGCCGGCCGCCGAGTCACACCACTAGAGCTAAGACCACTTTCGGGTCGGGCCGCGGGTTGCGCGGTTGGCCCAGCACGGGGTGTGCCAATGCCTCCGGTCCTCTACCCCGGCCTCACCGGAATCCACCCGCCACACCACCACATGCGCGGTGCCCGAACGGATTTCGTGATCACAGCCCGGGCAGCGGTAGGTTTTGACCGCCCGGGACCCGGCGATGGCGCGCACCTCGTAGGAGTACCCGTCGGGCCCGGTTTCCACCCGGTGCGGAGCCGGTAACGGCCGCAACGGCTGCTGCCGACGCGACGGGCTGCGGCGACGGGCCATGCGTCCAGCCTAGTGGCCCGCGTCAGGCCAGCGCGGACAGCGCCACCTCGGCGTCGTATCCGCTGAACCCGTCCAGTTCGCCGTCCCGCAAACGATTCACCCAGCCCGGGTCGGCCAGCAGCGCGCGCCCGATGGCCACCACGTCGAACTCGCCGGCGTCGAACTGCTCAACGAGGCGGTCGACGGGCGCGGGCTTGATCACCTCGCCCGGCTTTTCGCCGCGGAACTGCGTTTCCAGCCCGACCGACCCGACCGCGATGACCGGTGTGCCGGTGACCTTCTTGGTCCACCCGGCCAGGCTCAGCGCGGGGTCGTGCTCGGGGAACCCGGGCACATAATGCCGACGGGTGGAGGGGTGCAGCACGTCGACGCCGGCCTCGACCAGCGGGGCGAGCAGTTCCTGCAACTCGGTCGGGTCGGCGGCCAGGGATGCCGCGTAGTCGGTGGCCTTCCACTGCGAGAAGCGGAAAATGATCGGATAGTCGCCTCCGACGGCGGCCCGCACCGCCGCGACCACTTCGGCCGGGAAGCGGGTCCGCGCGGCCAGCGATCCGCCGTAGCCGTCGGTGCGCAGATTCGTGCGCTCCCAGAGGAATTGGTCCAGCAGGTAGCCGTGGGCGCCGTGCAGCTCGACGGCGTCGAAACCGACGTCCCGGGCGGTGGCGGCGCTGCGCGCGTACAGCTCCGAGATCTCGTGCAGTTCATCGGGTTCCAGCGCCCGGCCGCGCGGCTCACCGTGCCCGTCGATGCCCGACGGGCTGACCGGCACCACCCCGTCGGCGTCGTCGCGCGCCACGCCCTGGTGCCACAGCTGTGCGGCGATGGTGGCGCCTTCGGCGTGCACGGCGTCGACGACCCGGGTCCAGCCCGCGAGCACCTCGTCGCCGGCCAGCGTCGGGACACTGGCCGGGTAACCCGCGGCCGGGCTGGGCAGCCGCACCCCTTCGGTGAGGATCAGCCCGACACCGCCGGCCGCGCGCCGTCGGTAGTACTCGGCGACATCGGCGCCCGGGACGCCGCCGGGCGAGGCCTGGCGGGTCATCGGCGCCATCGCGAACCGATTCGGCACGGTCAGTGAGCGAACCGTCAGCGGCGCAAAGAGGTCATCGATTGCCATGGACGGCTGCAACGCGCCGCCGTGGCGACCTATTCCGGCGGGGTCCGCAACCTGGTGCCCACGTGGTGAGCGTCACGGTCGGGTGCGGCCTCAAAACAGCCGGAACTCGTCGCTGTCCAGGCCGCGCATACTGTCGTAATCGAGTGTCACGCAACGGATTCCGCGATCAGTGGCCAGGTTGCGCGCCTGGGGCTTGATTTGTTGCGCGGCGAACACTCCGCTGACCGGCGCCAGCACGGTGTCGCGGTTGAGCAACTCCAGGTAGCGGGTGAGCTGTTCGACCCCGTCGATCTCGCCGCGGCGTTTGATCTCCACCGCCACCGACCGACCGAGTTCGTCGCGGCACAACAAGTCGACCGGACCGATCGGGGTCATGTATTCCCGACGCACCAGGGTGTAGCCGGTGCCGAGCAACTCGACGTGCTCGGCCAGCAGCTCCTGCAGGTGGGCTTCGACGCCGTCTTTGACCAACCCGGGGTCGAGTCCCAGCTCGTGGCTGGAGTCGTGTTCGATGTCCTCGACGGTGATCCGCAGTTGTTCACCGGCCTTGTTTTCCACCACCCACACCGGGACATCCCCGTCGAGTTCCTCGGTGAGCCGGCACGGGGGGCTCATCCAGTTCAGCGGCTTGTAGGCGCGGTCGTCGGCGTGCACGCTGACCGACCCGTCGGCCTTGATCAACAGCAGCCTGCGCGCCGACGGCAGATGCGCGGTCAGGCGTCCCACATAGTCGACGGTGCACTGGGCGATCACAAGACGCACCCGACCTACCTTAGGGGTGCTCCCCGGAATTACCGCGGACAAACTAGGCTGGCGCCAAATGATGGCCAAGAAGACCGCGGCGCAACGCCTGGGCCGGCTGCTCGAGGCAATGACCCGGCAAAGCGGTCGGCTACCCAGCACACCGGAGTACGGATCCTGGCTGCTCGGCCGGGTGTCGGAGAGCCAGCGCCGCCGCCGAGTGCGCATCCAGCTGATGATGACCGTCGTCATCGTGGCCACCAACCTGCTCGGCATCGGTGTCGCCATGCTGTTGGTGGGGGTGGCTTTTCCGTCGCCGAGCGTATTCAGCGACGCGCCGGCGTGGCTGACGTTCGCGGTGGTGCCGGCCTACATCGTGACGGCGATGGTGCTGGGCACCTACTGGATCACCCGGCGCACGGTGAGCAAGCTGCGCTGGGCGATCGCCGAACGCAGACCCACCTACACCGACGAACGCAACACCTTTTTGGCGCCGTGGCAGGTGGCCGTCGTGCTGCTCATCCTGTGGGGTGTCGGAACCGCGCTGTTGACGCTGCTCTACGGCCTGGTCAACAGCGTGTTCATCCCCATCATCGCGTTCTCGGTGGGGATCTGCGGCGTTCTGGTGGCCACCGGCTGCTATCTGCTCACCGAGTTCGCGTTGCGCCCGGTCGCCGCGCAGGCGCTGGCGGCCGGGCGTCCGCCGCGACGGTTGGCGCCGGGCATCATGGGCCGCACCATGACGGTGTGGATGCTCAGCTCCGGGGTGCCGGTGCTGGGCATCGCCGTGACCGCGTTCTTCGCCCTGGTGCTGCGCAACCTCACGTTGACCCAGTTCGGGGTGGCGGTGCTGATGCTGGCCACCGCCACGTTGATCTTCGGGTTCCTGCTGATGTGGATCCTGTCCTGGCTCATCGCCACCCCGGTCCGGGTGGTGCGGGCCGCCCTCCACCGGGTGGAACAAGGCGACTTGCGGGCCAATCTGGTGGTGTTCGACGGCACCGAACTCGGGGAGCTGCAGAGCGGGTTCAACGCGATGGTCGCCGGCTTGCGGGAGCGGGAGCGGGTCCGCGATCTGTTCGGTCGCCATGTGGGGCGCGAAGTCGCCGCCGCCGCCGAACGCGAGCGGCCCAAGCTCGGCGGCGAGGAGCGCCATGTGGCAGTGGTTTTCGTGGACATCATCGGCTCGACGCAGTTGGTCACCGGGCGGCCCGCCGTGGAGGTGGTCGCGCTGCTGAACCGGTTCTTCGCGGTGGTCGTCGACGAGGTCGACAATCATCACGGCCTGGTCAACAAGTTCGAGGGCGACGCCGTGCTGGCGGTGTTCGGTGCGCCCAACAACCTCGAACACCCCGAGGACTACGCGCTGGCGGCGGCCCGGGCGATTTCGGCCAGGTTGCACGATGAGGTCCCCGAATGCGAGGCCGGGATCGGGGTGGCCGCCGGTCAGGCGGTGGCCGGCAACGTGGGCGCCAAGCAGCGTTTCGAATACACCGTCATCGGCGAGCCGGTGAACGAGGCGGCCCGGCTGTGCGAGCTGGCGAAATCCGAATCCAGCCGGGTGCTGGCGTCCTCGGCGACCGTGCAGGGGGCCAGCGAAAGCGAGCGGGCGCGTTGGGCTTTCGGCGATACGGTGACGCTGCGCGGCCTCGACCAGCCGACCCGGTTGGCGGTGCCGGTCGCCTAGCCACGCTAGCGGCCGAATAGCCAGGCCTCGGCGGCGGCGACCGCGTCGTCGACGGTCGTGAAGGTCACCGCCTGCGCCGGTGAGCCCGGCGAGACCACCGCGCCGTCGGGATCGACCAGGAAACCGCGCTTTCCCGCGGCCTGCAGCATCGCGCCCAGCCCGGCGAGCATGGTGCGGGCGGCGCCGTTGATGTCGTCGACTCGCGACACGTCAAGAATGGCGGCGCTGAACTCACCGGATTGCTGGCGGGCCATCCGCAGCACCTGCTCGGCGCCGGCGAACAGCAGATCGCCGTGGATCTCATAGACCCGCACCCCGTCGCGAACGTCGTAGCTGGCGCGCAACGTCGACCGCGCCTGCAGCGGCACGCTCAAAAAGTGCAGACCGAGTTGCGCGGACAGGCTGCGGCACACCGCCACACCGCGCACACTGTTGCCCTTGGCATCCAACAGCGGTGAGTACACACCGATTCCGAGCTGTCCGGGCAGCACCGCGACGATGCCGCCGCCGACGCCGCTTTTGGCCGGCATCCCGACGGCGCTGACCCAGTCGCCCGCCGCGTCGTACATGCCGCAGGTCAGCATGACCGACAGGGTGCGCCGCACCACCGCGGCGTTGGTCACCCGCCGACCGGTGAACGGATTGACCCCGGCACGGGCCAGCGTCGCGCCCATCCGGGCCAGGTCGGTGCTGGTGACCCGCAGCGAACACTGCCGGTAGTAGACGTCGAGGATCTCGTCGGGATCACCGTCGAGCACATCGAAGCTGTCCAGCATGTAGGCGATCGCCCGGTTCCGGCTTCCGGTGGCCTTCTCCGAGCGATACACCGCCTCGTCGAGCGGCAATTGCCGTCCCGCGCAGGCGGAGTAAAAGTCGCGGATCAGCGCGAACCGCGCGTCGGGCGAGGCACCGGGGATCAGCGACACCGCGGCGATCGCCCCGGCGTTGATCATCGGGTTCTTCGGAACCTTTGTGACGTCATCGACGCTGATCTCGTTGAAGGCCTCACCGGAGGGCTCCACCCCGATCCGCGCGTCGACGGCCGCCTCACCGATCTGATCGAGTGCGAGCGCATAGGTGAACGGCTTGGACACCGACTGGATGGTGAATTCGATGTCGGCGTCGCCGGTTTCGTAGACGTACCCGTCGCCCGACGACAGCGACAACCCGAAGCCCCGCGGATCGACGCCGGCCAGCTCCGGAATGTAATCGGCCAGTGCACCCTCGGCGGTCGCGGCGTGTTCGGCAACAATCCGGTCCAAGTAGCTCTGCACCAGGTCGGCCACATTCGGATCCTAAGCGGTGACGGACCCAAATTCGTGCCCGCAGCCGATCGCGGTGACGGTTATCGTTTTATCCGCTGCCACGTTCGCAGTCGCACAGAGGGGGACCCACCATGGCGTATTCGCTACAGCCCGTCACGCACGAACAGGCCGTGGCCAATATGAAGTCCACCGAGGTCCCGTTCAAGCTGCTCTTCATGCTCAGCGGCATGGCTGGCCTCGTCGCCGTTATCGCTGTTTCATTCCTCATCGCAGACATCACCGCCAAACCGGCGTGGATCGCCCTGCTGCTCGGCGGCGGCTTGTCGGTGGTGTGCGCCGCGGGTGCCCGCAGCGTGATGAGCCGGGTTCGCTATCGCATCACCGTGTTTCTGTCCGGTCTGCGGCTGGCTCTCACGCTCGGCTGCGCCGCGCTCGTGCTCTGGGGCCTGGGCGCACTCTCCGTCGCGTTGGATATCAGCTGGGGGCGGCCGCTGTTGGTGGTCATCTTCTACCTGGTACTGGGATGGGCAGCCTTGTCCCACCTTGCCACCACCACCCGCTTTACCGGTGGCTCGATGGGTCTGGGTTTCCCGGGCTCCGCTGTTACGTGGGACGCCGTCGCGCAGGTGGTGTTCGCTGCGGGCAGCAAGCCCGGCACCGTCGAAATCGGGGTCCGCCCGCGACCCGATGCCACGCTGGAGCCGCGGCCGGTCCGCGACGGGCAGCTGCTCACCGACCTACCGTGCCGGACAGTGGTGCTGGCACGAAAGTTCGATGTGGACGCGATGCGATGGGTGCTCAACCAGTCGGGCCGGCGCGACATCGCGCTGGTGGAACGCACGCCCGCCGGCGAACGGCTGCTGGGTTACGCCAATTCGTGGCGATAGCCCCCCGCCAACAACGATGTCGGTTTTCCGCTAGTGATGTCGCCGGTGGCGTGTAAGTCTTGCAAGTGTGTACGACGACTTCGACCGGTGCTACCGCGCGGTGCAGTCCAAAGACGCCCGCTTCGACGGGTGGTTTGTGACCGCGGTCGTCACCACGGGCGTGTATTGCCGCCCCAGTTGCCCGGTGCGGCCGCCGCTGGCGCGCAACGTGCGGTTCTACCCCACCGCCGCGGCGGCCCAGCGAGACGGCTTCCGGCCGTGCAAGCGGTGCCGGCCCGACGCCAGTCCCGGTTCGCCGGAGTGGAATGTGCGCGGGGACGTGGTGGCCCGCGCCATGCGGCTGATCGCCGACGGGACCGTCGATCGCGAGGGCGTCGTCGGCATGGCCGCCCGGTTGGGCTACACCACCCGGCAGTTGCAGCGGCTGCTGCATAGCGAAGTCGGGGCTGGCCCGCTGGGCCTGGCCCGCGCACAACGCACCCAGACCGCTCGGGTGCTGATCGAAACCACCGAGCTGCCGTTCAGCGACGTCGCCTTCGCGGCCGGGTTTTCCAGCATCCGCCAGTTCAATGACACGATCCGGGAAGTCTGCCGCGGCACCCCCACCCAGCTGCGACGTCATGCCGCCAGCCGCGCGCACCGCCAACCGGCCCCGCCCAGCCCCGGTGCGCTGTCGTTGCGGCTGCCGGTGCGCACCCCATTCGCCTACGAAGGGGTGTTCGGTCATCTGGCGGCCGGTGCCATCCCCGGGTGTGAGGAGGTGCGCGACGGCTGGTATCGGCGCACCCTGCGCCTGCCGCACGGCACCGGCATCGTCGCGCTCACCCCGGCCCCCGACCACGTCGGCTGCCAACTGGTCCTCGACGACTTTCGCGACCTGGCCACCGCGATCGCCCGCTGCCGGCGACTTCTCGACCTCGACGCCGACCCGGAAGCGGTGCTCGAGGTGCTGACGTCGGACCCGGATCTGCGCCCGATCGTGGCGAAGGCGCCCGGTCAACGCATCCCGCGCACGGTGGACGAGGTCGAACTCGCCATTCGGGTGGTACTGGGCCAGCAGGTGTCCACCGCGGCGGCCCGCACCCACGCCGGCCGGTTGGTCGCGGCCTACGGCCAGCCGGTCCACGACGCCGGTGGCGCGCTGACCCACACCTTCCCGTCGATCGCCGACCTCGCCGACATCGATCCCGCCCACCTGGCGGTCCCGCAGGCTCGGCGACGGAGTCTGCGCGCGCTGATCGCCGGCCTCGCCGACGGCGAGGTGGTCCTCGACGCCGGCTGCGACTGGAACCGCGCCCGCGCGCAGCTCCTGGCGCTGCCCGGAATCGGACCGTGGAGCGCCGAAGTGATCGCCATGCGTGGCCTCGGGGACCCCGACGCCTTTCCCGTCACCGACCTCGGCGTCCAGATCGCCGCCAAACAGCTTGCCCTACCCGCGGATTCGCGGACATTGACCGAGCGCAGCGGCCGTTGGCGGCCCTGGCGCTCCTACGCCACCCAGCACCTGTGGACCGCGCTCGATCACGCCGTCAACCATTGGCCACCGAAGGAGGTCGCATGACCCGCTACCGCATTATCGACAGCCCGATCGGACCGCTCACCCTGGCCGGCAGCGGCTCGGCACTGCAGCATCTGCGGATGGTCGACCAAACCTACGAACCCGACCGGGCCGATTGGGTGCGCGACGACCACGCCTTCGGCGACGCCGTCGACCAGCTCAACGCCTACTTCGCCGGTGAACTCACCTCGTTCGACGTCGAACTGGAGCTCCTCGGCACCGCGTTCCAGCGGCGGGTGTGGTGCGCACTGCAGACCATCCCCTACGGGGACACCGCGTCCTACGGGCAGATCGCCGCCCAGATCGGCGCCCACGGCGCCGCGCGCGCCGTCGGGCTGGCCAACGGGCACAATCCGATCGCGATCATCGTGCCGTGTCATCGGGTGATCGGCAGCAACGGCAGCCTCACCGGCTACGGGGGCGGCCTGGACCGCAAACGCGCGCTGCTCGACCTGGAGAAAAGCCGAAGTTGCGCGACCCTGTTCGACTGAACGTCAGTCAGTGCACACGGTCACGGTGATAGGGCTACCGCCGTAAGCCGGGTTGGTTCCCGAGCCGAGCCCAGGAATGGTCACGGTGCTCCCCGGTGCGGCGGGCACGGTTCCGGAGGTGTTGGTGTGCGTGAGGTTGAACTCACCGCCGTCGACGGTTTTATGCCAGTTGACCGCACCGTCCTGATACCAGTAGTCGACGTTGGTGTCGTAGGTGATGCCGAGGATGTTGGTGTCTTCATGGCTACTGGCGCTAAGTTGCGTGCCGTTGAGCGGCAAGCAACCGGGGTCGTTGGCGGCCGCGACGGGGCTGAAGGCTAACGCTATTGCCGCGGTGGCGGCCGCGGCGAGGGTGGTGGCGAAACTGCGCCAAAGCAAAGTCAGTGCCATGGTGCCTTCTTCATCGGCCGTGTCAGGCGGCGTGTTACAGACGAGGGAGCACCGTTGAACTGGCTATTTTGACCGCCCATCGCCGTTCGCTTCCGGCCATTGCTCTGCCATAAGGGTACGGCCATCTCGGACGGGACCCGAATGGCGCTTTAGCACCGGTCACGAGGGGCGTGCTCGCCGCCGGAACGGGCGTGTCGGACCTTGGCGGTTTCCGGTTATGGCATCGCCTTGTCATCGGCGACGAAATCGAGTCGGATGTCAGAACCGTCGACGCTGGTGACAGTGTCGGTAACACCGATCTTGGTGCCGTCCATCGCGGTGAGCACACACCGTTGCGTGGCACCTACCTTGGCAGGGATGGCGCCTTCGCATACGACGGATTGGGCCTTCTGGCCGGCCTGCTTTTCCAGTGCTTCTTTGGTCATGCTGGCCAGTTTTTCTTTCGGCATTTCCTTTGTAATCTCGGCGTGCACCGAACACGCTCCGAGCAGCGCGGTCGATAGAGCTATGCCTGAGACAAGAAGCGGCACTGTCGCTTTCGGACGTTTTGTCATGATTTCCTCACATCTCTCCTGGTACGGCTACGCTCTTCCGGGTGGCTCATGGCTTGCCCTTCCGTAGCGCGAGGTACGTCCAACCCGCGTCGGTGACCGCCTTCTTGAGCGGTTTCTTCAACTTGTTGGTGTTGACGCTGTAGTTGTAGCCGCCGCCGCCCAGCAACGCACCGACCGGATTGAAGGTGAACTCGAACGATCTCTCGTTGAGCTGACCGCGTGAAACCTCGGCAGATTGCGATAGTCCCGAGACTCCGCCTTCCGAGCTGGCCGACTGTTCTTCGTCAATCGCCCGCACATCGTGGCGCTCGGTGTCGAGGCGCATCAGAACCTTGAAGGTGCGCTGCAGGTGCTTTTTGCCAGATTCTCCTGCCAATTGGCGTCGACGATCTGCCATTCGGCGACCAGGTCCACGCCTTCCGGTGCGCCGTCGCGGATCGTCCAGCGCTGACCAGGCCGGTTCAGGGCAAGCAGCACGGCCCGCAGGTGTTCGGGCGGCGCCGCCGGCACCCCGGGGTCAGGTCGACGCGTCCCCGTCAGGCGGTCGCGGAATCGCATTGGGGAAGTAAACCACAGCACGCAGGCAGATGGACGCCCTATCGAATTCGTGGTGACGGAAATAGATATGCCTGTGCCCCCCAAACGTGTTGGGGGGCACAGGGCTTGTGGTTGTGTTCGGCGGTGTCCTACTTTTCCACCCGGGTGGGTAGTATCATCGGCGCTGGCAGGCTTAGCTTCCGGGTTCGGGATGGGTCCGGGCGTTTCCCTGTCGCT